>NZ_JAKFZM010000005.1:0-143026 GCF_021654205.1 Leisingera sp. MMG026
GTCTCGGAACGGCGGCGCGCCGGTCACTGTCGCGCATTGCTGGGCGCAAGGTCCAGATCTTTGTCCGGCACCGCTTCCCTATCGCCCCTCTCGTGCATGTCAACATGCACTGCCGGGCAGTGGATGCGTCGAGATCCATTTGTTCAGCGTCGATACGCCAACGCCCAAGTCAGACGCCACCTGTTTGCGTGTCAGTCCGCTGGTCAACGCGATCCGCACCGCATCAGTGCGAAATTCGTCCGTCCGTTTCGTTCCCATAGCTCGTCTCCTTTGGTGCAATAAATGCTATCAAAGGAGCGGCATCAAACCGCGACACGTCCATATCTCCTCTCCCTCGAAGATCAGCAGACAGCAAATCCTAGCTCACGTCAGCGTCCGAATATCGAGGAGCACCTCAATCACCGGGGTTACCCACCGGCTGGGCGGTGGCAGCTAAACCACCCAGATCCGGGGTGAACTGCCAATGAGTGAGGGATGAACTGGCTTGGGGATGTTCAAATTTACAATGCGCCTAAGGCAAAAAAAACCCGGGATCCAGGACACTGCCCTGGACCCTGGAGTATTTTTGCAAAGATGAAAAAGCGGGCAGGCTGAAGCAGGCCTGCGGGGTTATTCCGCAGCTTGAGCGGCCATTTCCGCTTCAATTTCCGAGGCCTTTTTCACGACCTCTTCAACGATGTGGTCGACCATCTGTTCGTTGGACATCTTGTGGCTGGCCTTGCCCGCCAGATAAACCATGCCCGCACCCGCGCCGCCGCCAGTGAAGCCGACGTCGGTCATCAGCGCCTCACCCGGCCCGTTCACCACGCAGCCGATGATGCTGAGGCTCATCGGAGTGTGGATATGGGCAAGCCGTTCTTCCAGCGTTTCCACCGTCTTGATCACGTTGAACCCTTGGCGCGCGCAACTGGGGCAGGAGATGATATTGACGCCGCGGTGGCGCAGGCCGAGGGATTTGAGGATCTCAAAGCCGACTTTCACCTCCTCCACCGGATCGGCAGAAAGGCTGACGCGCAGGGTGTCGCCGATGCCCATCCACAGCAATTGACCCAGGCCGATTGCCGACTTGATGGTGCCGGTAACAAAGCCGCCCGCCTCGGTTATGCCGAGGTGGATCGGCGCGTCGGTCGCCTCTGCCAGCTGCTGGTATGCGGCGGCGGACATGAAAACATCCGATGCTTTCACCGAGATTTTGAATTCGTGGAAATCATGGTCTTGCAGGATGCGGATATGGTCGAGGCCGGACTCTACCATCGCTTCCGGGCAGGGCTCGCCGTATTTATCCAGGAGGTGCTTTTCCAGCGACCCGGCATTCACCCCGATGCGGATTGAGCAATTGTGATCTTTTGCGGCTTTGATCACTTCGGCCACGCGTTTTTCGTCGCCGATGTTACCCGGGTTGATGCGCAGGCAGGCGGCACCCGCCTCGGCGGCCTCAATGCCGCGTTTGTAGTGGAAATGGATATCGGCCACGATCGGAACCGGGCTTTCGCGCACAATCTCCTTCAGCGCCTTGGAGGACGCCTCATCCGGGACCGAGACCCGGACCAGATCCGCGCCTGCCTCAGCCGCGGCCTGGATCTGGGCCACGGTGCCGGCCACATCGGTGGTCAGCGTGTTGGTCATCGTTTGCACCGCAATCGGGGCGTCGCCGCCGACGGGCACATTGCCGACATGGATCTGGCGGCTTTTGCGGCGCTCGATATGGCGCCAGGGGCGGATGTGGTTGATCGACATGAGGAATGCGTCCCGGCTGGATCCTGTTAGCAGCTAGATACGTGCTGAGAGGCGGCGCTGCAATGGCAGCCCGCCTGTTGCGGCGGGATTCGCCGGGCACAATCGCGGTAACAGTTACTCGGCCGGCTGGTCCGCCTGCAGCTCGGCGACCAGTGTTGCCAATGCTTCATTGCTGCCATCGGCCAGATCAGCCAGTGCAAACCGGTTGGTGATCGCATCCATCGACAGGTCGATATTCTTGGATACCTGGCCGCGTTCGCCGACCGGGCCGAAATGTTCGCCGTTCACCGCGAAATAAATTGCGCTGCTTTCGCCGGTGCGCAAACGCGGGGCGTCTTCGGTCAAAGGCACCTCAAACCGCTGGCCTGCGTCCATGATGGTTTCCAGGATCACGCTGCCATCTGCCGCGGTGACCTGCACCCAGGACGGGCGCACCGCAACCATTTCAACACCGGGTTCAACCTCAGCCACAACCTGCGGCACCAATTGCAGCGGCCCCCCGCCTTCATAGGGCAGGCTGGCTTCGGCCAAGGCCAGCGAGGGCACTTCGGGCGCAGCAAAATTGCCCAGAGCGGACGGATCCAGGGTCGAAATCGGTGCATCGCGCGCCACCAGCACAGGCACATCCAGAGCCTGCGGGCGGTAAAGCCGGTCCAGCGCCTCAGCTGCCGGATCCTGCGCGTCCCCGGCTGCATTCAGAACCGCGCTGTTCAGCGGATCAAGGTCAGCCAGCACCGCAGGAGTTTGATCCACTGGTGCGAACTGCACCTGCTGCACCTCTTTCAAGACAGCCCAGCCGCCATAGCCGATGCCGCCGATCAGCGCTGCCAGCACCATCAGCGAGCCGACAGCCCGCGGTTCGATCTGGCTGAGGAAACTGCTGGGGGCGGGAATAAACGGTGTGTTGGGCGAGGCAAAAGCATCGCCGCCCAGCCCGGTGGATGTGACTGCCGGGCCGGCGCCGTCTTTGGTCCGGCTGGAAGCCTCGGCAGACATGCCATGGGCAACAGTAAATCCGCTTTCGGTGCAGAAATCCTGAAAAGCTTCTTCTGCATCCATGTTCAGATAGCGAGCATAAGAACGCACATACCCGGCAATGAAGCCGGGCGTGTCAAAGGCGGAAGGGTCGGAATTCTCGATTGCGGCGATGTAGGACGCCTTGATCCGCAGCTCACGCTGCACATCAAGCAACGACTTACCCATCGTTGCTCGCTCACCGCGCATAATGTCGCCGAGCTTCAATTCGAAATCGTCAAAACCTTTCGGCTCTGCCGTTCCGCCATGCTCTTCTTGCTTGCGCTGGGTGAAGCGCCCGATCATGCCTGCTGTCCCATTTTTGCCTGCCGCAATCTGTTCAGGGCGGTGAAAGAATCACAATTGCGACTCAGATCCGCTCATTGATTAGCAACAGCGTAACACACTGAAGGTAAATTTACACTGATCAGTATGTTACCCGGCAAGTTCGGCACGATTCAGCGCACAATGCGACCACAATGCGTCCATCGCCTGGACCAGCGCGTCGATTTCCTTGGGGCCGTGCACCGGCGACGGGGTAAAGCGCAAACGCTCGGTGCCGCGCGGCACAGTCGGATAGTTGATCGGCTGCACGTAGATGCCATAGTCCTCCAGCAGATGGTCGGACAGCACTTTTGTGTGGACCGGGTTGCCGACAATCACCGGCACGATGTGGCTGCCATGATCAATGATCGGCAGGCCAAGACCCTTAAGCCGCAATTTCAGCACCTTGGCCTGGTCCTGATGCTTGTCGCGCAGATCCTGCGCGCCCTTCAGATAGGCAACCGAAGCCGCCGCCCCTGCTGCCACAGAGGGGGCCAGCGAGGTGGTGAAGATGAAGCCCGGCGCGTAAGAACGGATCGCGTCGCACATCTTGGCCGAGGCTGCAATATAGCCGCCCATGACGCCATAGGCCTTGGCCAGCGTGCCGTTGATGATGTCGATACGATGCGACAGGCGGTCACGCTCAGTCACGCCGCCGCCGCGGGGGCCGTACATGCCAACTGCGTGAACTTCGTCGATATAGGTCAGCGCGCCGAATTCATCCGCCAGGTCGCAGATTTCCGCGATCGGGCCGAAGTCGCCGTCCATCGAATAGACCGATTCGAAGGCAATCAGCTTGGGTGCTGCGGGATCGTCGGCTGCCAGCAGCTCACGCAGGTGGGCCACATCGTTGTGGCGGAAGATGCGCTTGGCACCGCCATTGCGGCGCACGCCCTCGATCATCGAGGCATGGTTCAGCGCATCCGAATAGATAATCAGCCCCGGAAACAGCTTGGGCAGCGTGCTTAGCGTGGCGTCATTGGCGATGTAAGCCGAGGTGAACAGCAGCGAGGCTTCCTTGCCATGCAGATCAGCCAGTTCGGTCTCCAGCTGCTTGTGATATACCGTAGTGCCCGAGATGTTGCGGGTGCCGCCGGAGCCTGCACCGGTCGAATCGATGGCATCATGCATCGCCTCCAGCACAACCGGATGCTGGCCCATGCCCAGATAGTCATTGCCGCACCAGACGGTGATGTCCTGTTCGCCGCCGTCCGGACGGGTCCAGACCGCATGCGGGAAATGGCCCTTTTTGCGCTCGATGTCGATAAAGGTCCGGTAGCGGCCCTCGTCGTGAAGGCTGGCAATCGCTGCATCCAGTTTCGCGGTATAGTCCACCGGCATCTCCATGGCTTCATGCGGCCCCAGGGGCACGCGGGCTGTGTAAGGGGCACGGCCTGTCGGCGATGCGGCCACATTCACGGTCCGGAATGATTACCGCAGGCACCCCCTTTGATCAACTGCATACGCGCGGGCCTAGGTGCGCAACATTGATGCAGGTCAAATAAAACTTAAACAGGGGCTGGGCAAGGACAGCTGCGGCCAACCTGTGGCCGTTTGCGTCGTATATGCCGCGTGTTCACGCGTCACTATGCGCAGGATCGGAAACCTGCCGCCCTGGAAAAACAAGCGAAACCCCGCCCTTCCCCCACTGGCCCCTGTTCAGGACCGCTGCTAGGGTCCGCGGCAAATTGCCCGCAACCGGACACGCAGGAGAATGAAAGATGGCACTGAATGATGTTCTGGACCGGATCGACACAGAGCTGGATGCCGCCACCGAACGGCTGATGGACCTGCTGCGGATCCAGTCGATTTCCACTGATCCCGCCTTTAAGGCCGACTGTGACAAAGCCGCCGACTGGCTGGTGGCTGACCTCAACGCCATCGGTATCAAGGCGGAGAAGCGCGAAACGCCGGGCCATCCGATGGTGGTGGGCCATGTGGGCGAAGAGAACACAGACGCCCCGCATGTGCTGTTCTACGGCCACTATGATGTGCAACCGGTCGACCCGCTTGCCCTGTGGAACACGCCGCCGTTTGAGCCGCAACTGGAGGAAACCCCGAACGGCACCGTGATCCGCGGCCGCGGATCCTCGGACGACAAGGGCCAGCTGATGACCTTTGTCGAGGCCTGCCGTGCCTGGAAGGCCGTGAACGGCTCCCTGCCCTGCCGCATCACCTTTTTCTTTGAGGGTGAAGAGGAAAGCGGCTCCCCCTCGCTGATCCCCTTCATGGAAGCCAATGCCGGGGAGCTGAAGGCCGACCTCGCGCTGATCTGCGACACGTCGATGGTGTCGCGCGGGGTGCCGTCGATCTCCTCGCAGCTGCGCGGCATGCTAAAGGACGAATTCACCATCACCGGCCCGCGCATCGACTTGCATTCGGGCCACTACGGCGGCCCCGGCCTGAACCCGCTGCGCACGCTCTCGGAAATTGTTGCCTCCTTTTATGACAGTGACACCGGGCGCGTGGCCGTCGAGGGTTTCTATGACGGCGTGCATGAGGTGCCCGAGGACCAGCTGCGCCAATGGCAGACCTGCGGTTTTGACGAATCCGAATACCTGAGTTCGGTCGGCTACTCGCAGCCGCACGGCGAAAAAGCCTATTCCACCCTGGAACAGCAATGGGCCCGCCCGACACTGGAGGTGAACGGGCTTTGGGGCGGCTACAACGGGGCCGGCTCCAAAACCGTGATCCCGTCCGAGGCGCACTGCAAGATCACCTGCCGCCTGGTCGGCGACATGGACCCGGATGCGCTGCGTGCCAAGATCCGCAAGCACGTCGAGGACCGCCTGCCCATTGATGCCTCGGTAGCCTGGAACAACGATCTCGAAGGCTCCCCTGCCGCGGTAATGAACACGTCGCGCCCTGAGTTCGAGGCCGCCCGCGGCGCCCTGTCGGATGAATGGGAGCGCGAAGCGGTGTTCTGCGGCATGGGCGGCTCGATCCCGATTGCCGGCTTCTTCAAGTCGATCCTGGGCATGGACGCGATGCTGATCGGCTTTGCCAATGACGACGACGCCATCCACTCGCCGAATGAGAAGTATGACCTGAAGAGCTTCCACAAGGGCATCCGGTCCTGGGCCCGTGTCCTGGACGCCCTGTCGCGCAAGTAACCCCAGTTTCGGGCGGCGCACTTCGAAGCCCCGCCCGGATACTCCAATCCGGTCACCGAGAAGCAAGCCGGTCAACGGGAAGCAGGCATGAACTCTCTCCTCAAGACGTGCGCAAGACTTACGGCAGTGATGGCACCGCTTCTCCCCGCTCCGCCCGGTACCGCCCAAGGCCACCGGATGCATTAGCCAGCAGCAGCGCACTCCCGCCCGTCATCAAGCCTCTTGCGAGGCCTTCTTCCCGTTGGGCCTGGCGCCTTTGGCGCGGGAGCGTTCCGGCTCCGCCCGCTGCCCGCAGAACAGGTGGCATCGCCTGTAAACCCGCCGCACACGGGATTCTCCAGGATCTTGCAGCGCATTTTTTCCAACGTTTATCCCGGTCCCCCTCCCGGATTAAGAGTTGGTTATCCGAACCATCCGATACTGTATGTGATTTCTGCCGCGACAGCGGACTACGATGGAGACAGCAGATGGCACAAAGCAGATTCAACCGCCCGCCCGGTTTCGAAGGCAACCAGACCGACCCGGAAGAAAGCTACCGCGCCGGCTATCAGCACGGCACCCGCGTGATGCTGCGGTATCTGGAAACCATCCCCAAGGCAGACCTGGAACGCCTCAAGAAATGGGTCGATTTCGAACTCACTGGCTGGCGCCACGACACCGGCGCGGACCCGAACCCTCCAGCCCTTTGACCCCCCCGGCCCCGACTGCTTGCACCTGATGCGCCTGTTCGCCAATGTGGCGCCATGACGGAAAAGAATACGACCAAAGGCCCGCAGCTGGCCGAAATCCTTACCCTGGAATCCAAGGTCTGGGAGGCACTTGTTTCCGGCGACCCCGAGGCAGATGGCCGGATGCTGTCGGAGGACTTCCTAGGTGTCTATCCCAGCGGCTTTTCGGGCAAGGCAGGCCATTGCGATCAACTGAAGGACGGGCCGGTAATGGCGCAATTCCGGCTGAGTGATGCGCAGCTGCGCATCATAACAGAAAAAGCTGTACTGCTGTCCTACCGGGCGCGGTACCGTCCCTCAGGCAGCTCGTGCTGGCAGGTCATGCTGATCTCTTCGCTTTGGGAAAAGAGCGCGCCAGGCTGGCTCAACACTTTCAGCCAGGACACTCCGGAAACAGCCGAATAACCATACTGCAGCTGCGCTCATACCTAAAAGTAGGGAGAAAGTGGCGCGGTTGACGGGGCTCGAACCCGCGACCCCCGGCGTGACAGGCCGGTACTCTAACCAGCTGAGCTACAACCGCGCATTTGCCTTTCGGCGGTTGTTTCCATCCAGTATTCCCCTCCGGGGCGGATCCTGTTTTGCCCCAGGATGAGGCGCAGCAGTGGCGCGGTTGACGGGGCTCGAACCCGCGACCCCCGGCGTGACAGGCCGGTACTCTAACCAACTGAGCTACAACCGCATTTTCGCCTTTCGGCGGATTGTTTCCAATCCAATTCCCCTCCGGGGCGGATCCTGTTTTGCCCCAGGATGAGGTGCAGCAGTGGCGCGGTTGACGGGGCTCGAACCCGCGACCCCCGGCGTGACAGGCCGGTACTCTAACCAACTGAGCTACAACCGCCCGCTGCACGTTCAGCATCGCTGCTGAATGTTGGGCTGTAATATTCCCACCTCTTAGAACCGTCAAGAAGTGTTTTGCCTTTTTCGGGACTTTCCCTCAAAAAAAATTCTCCCTCCCGGTAATCCCTTGAAACAGATGAAAAAAGCTCAAAGACTACGTGCCAATCGGCATCTCAGAACGGTCAATCTGCAAGGTGGGGATGGTGGGTCGTGAGAGGCTCGAACTCCCGACATCTTCGGTGTAAACGAAGCGCTCTACCAACTGAGCTAACGACCCGGTAAGCGGGGATTTAGACAATGCCGCCGGGCAGCGCAAGAGGAAAACGAAGATTTTTCCACCCTGCCCGCCGGTTCACTCCAAAACGGTTTCCACCCCGTTCTCCAGCACATAAACGCACCCCTGTCCGTTCGGCAGCGCCGCCATGCTGTCGCGGGGCAGGCCGCAGATGATACCGCGCATCACTTGCCCCAAAAGCCCATGCGCCACCACCACAGACGGCCCGGTCAGCGACAGCATGAAGTCCAGAATGCGGCCATGAAAGCTGGCATAGCCTTCGCCGCCCGGGGCCTCGCAGAACAGATCCAGATTCCGCGGATTGGCGCCATGGATCTGCGGGTAACGCTGCGCGACATCCTGCAGCGTCATCCCCTGAAACACTCCGGCAAAGGCCTCTGCCAGGCGCGGGTCGGTCACAAACGGCGCCCCTCCCAACGCGATATCCGCCGTCTGCTGGGCACGGCCCAGCGGAGACGCATAGCAGGTCGGATTCTGCTCCAACACCGGCGCCATCAGACCGGCCTGCCGACGGGCATGTTCAATGCCCAGCGGTGTCAGCGGCGATTCCAGCTGGCCCTGAATGCGGTGCTCAGCATTCCACTCGGTCTGCCCGTGTCTCAGCAGCCAGATTTTCGGAAATTGCATCACATGCCCCCTGCCCGGTTCTATCGCCAAATTGGTAGCGGCAAGCCGGGGGCAACGGAACCCCGCAAACAAGAAAAGGCGCTCAACCTATTCAGGGAGCGCCTTTTGAAAAGAATGGTGGGTGATAAGAGATTTGAACTCCTGACATCTTCGATGTGAACGAAGCGCTCTACCACTGAGCTAATCACCCGTGAGGCAGGCTTCTACCCGTCCGACGCGGCCTCTGCAAGAGGGTCATTGGAAGAATTTCCGGCTTCCCCGGAATTTTCTGCCGCCGCGCTTTTTGCGAGGGCCGGCTGGCGCAGTTTGCATACGAACACTTTGCCATTGCTGCGCTCCTGGCTGCGGTTGATGCGCAGTTTCCCGAACGGCTTGAGGTTCAGTTCACGGCCTTCGGCCACAGCCTCGCCCAGCAGCGCCAGAACCGCCTCCACCACCGGCTTTGCGTCTCTCTTTTTGACACCAGAGCGTTCGACCGCCAGCTCCACCAGTTCCTTCTTGTTCAGTTCCGGTGCGGCAACAACCGGTGAAGCGGCTGTTACAACCACGGGTTCCGGTGCGGCAGACGCTTCGGATGACGGGTTGGCCTCTGGCACGTCCCGCTGCATCGGTGCGTTCACATCTTCCGGCTTGTCTGTCGCAGGTTTCACAGCAGCCGTCCTGGCGGTGGACGCCTTCAGCGTGCCTGCCTTGCGGACAGGTGGCTTGCCATCGCCGGACTTGCGCCCGGATGTACTGCTTTTACTGGTTGCTCTTGCCATTTGTGCCCCGTGATCCTGTTATTTGCCCTGCATCGGTTTCTCAGCTGCGCCGCGCTGTTGCGATTGGCAGCCAGGCGTGCGGTCCTGCTCTGTGCAGCCAGCCTAACACAGGCCCCCTCCGGCGTGAACCGGTTAGCAGGCCGGCAGGGCATCGCGCTGAATCATAGTGCGCAAGGTAAAACTGGATCGGGTGTTGCGAATGCCCGGCACCCGCATCAGACGGTCCTCCAGAAACCGGTCGAAATCCGGCAGATCCTCGGCCACCACCCGCAGCAGGATATCGCGCGTGCCGGTCATTAGGTAGCACTCCATCACCTGATCGAACTGGCGCACCGCTTTTTCAAAAGCCTGCAGGGCGCCGGTCGATTGGCGCTCCAGCTCCACCGCCACAAAGATCGTGACCGGCAGCCCCATCTTGGCCTGATCCACCCGCGCGGAATAGCCGCTGATCACGCCGCTTTCCTCCAGATTGGCCACCCGGCGCGCACAGGGTGTTGGCGATAGCCCGACCTTCTCAGACAATTCGGAAATCTTCAGCCGCCCATTGCGCTGAAGCGCAGCCACAATCTTGCGATCAATTGAGTCCATGGAGTTTTCCTCTAAGAAAAGCTTCTTTTTCAGAGCATACCACCAAACACTACGGCCCTGGCAGGTCTGTTTAGTGAAAACCGGCGCCCGCGCTCTAGTATTATCGGGAAAAGTTTTGGAGGAGCAATCCAGATGACAGTGACTGCCGTCGCATCGACCACCCATGAAGAGATCTACCGCGTCGAGGAGGCCTCCGCAGGGCTGCTTGGCTTCATCGCCATCCACTCCACCCGGCTGGGTCCCGCCGCCGGCGGTTTGCGGATGCGCCCCTATGCCAGCGAAGAGGAAGCACTGACCGACGTTCAGCGGCTCAGCGAAGGCATGACCTACAAGAACGCCGCAGCGGGACTGACGCTGGGCGGCGGCAAGGCGGTGATCATCGGCGACCCTGCCCGGGACAAATCGCCGGAGCTGCTGCGTGCCTTTGCCCGTGCCATCGAAAGCCTGGACGGCCGTTACATCACTGCCGAAGACATGGGGATGAGTCCTTCCGACATGGGGGTTCTGGCAGAGGAAACCCGGTTTGTGGCAGGTCTTGCCGATGGCGAATATGCCAGCGGCGATCCCTCACCCATCACCGCCCGCGGTATTTTCAACGCGATTTGCACCACGCGTGCCCACAAACACGGCAGCCGGGATCTGGGCGGCGTCACCGTTGCGGTGCAGGGCCTCGGCCATGTCGGCTGGTATCTTTGCCAGTTTCTGACCGAGGCCGGCGCCAAGCTGATTGTGACAGACATCGACGAGGCCCGTGTAGAACAGGCAATTGCCGAATTCGGCGCCAAAGCAGTGCCGCTGGACGGAATCTACGGTGTTGACGCAGACGTCTTTGCTCCCTGTGCCATCGGCGGCATCTTGAATGCCGGGACGATCCCGCAACTGAAGGCGGATATCGTCGCAGGCGGCGCCAACAACCAGCTGGCGACCGCTGCTGACGCCGCAGCCCTGCACGCGCGCGGCATCCTTTATGCGCCCGACTTTGTGGCCAATGGCGGCGGCATCATCAACGTCGCCACCGAAATCCAGCGGATCAAGGACCGTAAGGGATTTGTTGCCGAGAAACTCAAAGCGCTGGACGAAACGATGGCGTCGATCCTGATCCAGGCTGAGGCAGCAGATGTCAGCCCGGCCGAAATGGCCATTGCCACGGAACAGACCAGAATGGCCGGTTCCAGCAAGGCGGCCTGACCGACTTCCCAAGCGATACCGCGGGGCGTTCCCGCACCCGCACGGACCCCGGCCTGCGGCAGGTCTCCATACGGGTTTTGGGCACAGCGGCCTGCCCCGTCGGGGCAGGCCGCGCGCCGCACCTGGAGTGCGGCGCCCCGCCCAACTGCTGCTGAGGCGCATCAGCGCATCGCGCAGCGGGCGGGAGCCCTCCTCCCACGCCTGAGGCCAGTCAGGAAAGACACACAGAAACCTGGAGCCATGCCCCGGCAAGAAGGGCCGGAACGGAAGATAAAACTGAAAAAGGGCGGCCCTGCGGGACCGCCCCTTCTATTTTCCATTCACTGCAGGCCTAGATCAGTGGGCTGTGGCGCCTGCCCCGTCCTCTGAGCCTTTCAAGGCCGCCTTGGCTGCTGCGGCTTCCTCGGCCTCCTGGTCCCATTCGATGGGGTCCGGCTGGGACACCAGCGCGTGCTTCAGAACCTCGGACACATGGGACACTGGGATGATTTTCAACCCTTCTTTCACATTGTCCGGAATTTCCGGCAGATCCTTTTCATTTTCCTGCGGGATCAGCACGGTCTTGATGCCGCCGCGCAGGGCCGCCAGCAGCTTTTCCTTGAGCCCGCCAATGGCACTTGCATTGCCGCGCAGCGTGACCTCGCCCGTCATCGCAATGTCCTTGCGCACCGGGATGCCGGTCAGCACCGACACAATCGCGGTGACCATCGCCAGGCCTGCGCTTGGGCCGTCCTTGGGCGTCGCGCCGTCGGGCACATGCACATGGATGTCCAGCTTGTCGAACTGCGGCGGCTTGACCCCGATCTGCGGGCTGATCGAGCGCACATAACTGGACGCCGCTTCGATTGACTCCTTCATCACATCGCCCAGCTTGCCGGTGGTCTTCATCCGGCCCTTGCCCGGCAGCCGCAGCGCCTCGATCGACAGCAGCTCACCGCCAACCGATGTATAGGCGAGGCCGGTAACGACACCGACCTGATCTTCCATCTCGGCCAACCCGTAGCGGAATTTCTTGACGCCCAGGAAATCATCCAGATTGTCCGCCGTGACAGTCACGCTGCCGGCCTCTTTCTTGATGATCTTGGTCAGTGATTTGCGCGCCACTTTGGCAATCTCACGCTCCAGGTTCCGCACGCCCGCCTCGCGGGTGTAGGTGCGGATCATCTCCGTCACCGCGTCCTCGGTCAGCTCGAACTCCTTGGCTTTCAACCCGTGGTTCTTCACCTGCTTGGAAATCAGGTGCTGCTTGGCGATCTCGCGCTTTTCGTCCTCGGTGTAGCCCGACAGCGGAATGATCTCCATCCGGTCCAGCAGCGGCCCGGGCATGTTGTAGCTGTTCGAGGTGGTCAGGAACATCACGTTCGAAAGGTCGTATTCGACCTCCAGATAGTGATCCATGAAGGTGTTGTTCTGTTCCGGATCCAGCACCTCCAGCATGGCGCTCGCAGGGTCGCCGCGGAAATCCTGGCCCATCTTGTCGATCTCATCGAGCAGGATCAGCGGGTTGGTGGTTTTCGCCTTCTTCAGCGCCTGGATGATCTTACCCGGCATCGAGCCGATATAGGTCCGGCGGTGGCCGCGGATCTCGGACTCGTCGCGCACGCCGCCCAGCGAAATGCGGATGAATTCGCGCCCGGTCGCCTTGGCAACCGATTTACCCAACGAGGTTTTACCCACGCCCGGCGGGCCGACGAGGCACAGGATCGGCCCCTTCAGCTTGACTGAACGCTGCTGCACCGCCAGATATTCAACGATCCGCTCCTTGACCTTCTCCAGGCCATAGTGATCCTCATCGAGGATCTCCTGCGCCTTGTTCAGGTCTTTCTTGACGCGGGACTTGGTGCCCCACGGGATCGACAGCATCCAGTCCAGATAGTTGCGCACCACCGTGGCTTCGGCCGACATCGGCGACATGTTCTTGAGCTTCTTCAGCTCGGCATCTGCCTTTTCGCGCGCCTCTTTCGACAGTTTGGTGGCGGCGATTTTCTCTTCCAGCTCGGCGATTTCGCCAGCGCCCTCCTCGCCGTCGCCCAGCTCCTTCTGAATGGCCTTCATCTGCTCATTCAGATAATATTCGCGCTGGGTCTTCTCCATCTGGGATTTGACGCGGGTCTTGATCTTCTTCTCGACCTGCAGAACCGACATTTCGCCCTGCATCAGGCCATAGACCTTCTCCAGCCGCTCGCTGATGGACAGTGTTTCCAGCAGTTCCTGCTTGCGGTCCACCTCGATGCCCAGATGACCCGCAACCAGATCGGCCAGCTTGGCCGGCTCGGTGGTTTCACCCACGGCGGACAGGGCCTCCTCGGGGATGTTCTTGCGGACCTTGGCGTAGCGCTCGAACTCGTCCCCAACAGTGCGCACCAGCGCCTCGGTGGTGGTGACGTCGCCGGGCATTTCCGGCAGTTCTTCGGCCTTGGCCTCAAAGAAATTGTCGTTTTCCAGGAATTCGGTGATCTTTACACGCGCCTGCCCCTCGACCAGCACCTTGACGGTGCCATCGGGCAGTTTCAGCAGCTGCAGCACATTGGCCAGCACGCCCACAGAATAGATGCTATCGGTTTCGGGATCGTCCTCGGAGGGGTCGATCTGGCTGGACAGCAGGATCTGCTTGTCATCCGCCATCACCTCTTCCAGGGCGCGCACCGATTTTTCCCGGCCCACAAACAGCGGCACGATCATGTGGGGAAAAACCACGATGTCGCGCAGCGGCAGGACTGGGTAGGAGGAATTGAGTGGCTCTTGCATACTCGGTCCTTTGATTTGGCAAGACGGTCCGGCCCCGATCCCGGCAGCTTTGGCCCGTCTCCTCAATTGATGTCTTTATCTGGGGGGATGGTTAACACTTTTCAACCGCCCTGCCCCAAGGTTTGCAGCCACCTTGCCCGCACCGCAGCCGGACCACAAGGGCGCAAATGGTGAAAGGGTGACCAAAGGCCTAACGGGCCCGCCGCAGCTGTAAGAGCCGCAGGTCACTGGCCGTTTAACAGCACATAGTTGCGCCCGGCCAGCCGTCATCCAGCAGCCATACGGGCGGGTTCCAACTGCTGGGCACAGGGTTCGCATCCAGCACCTTGAACAACTGCGCGCCGGCGCCTAAACTGCCCGGCGAATACCGGAGATTGTATGACCTGAGTCATCCGGGCCCGCGGCATGCCGGCCCACACCAAACACAAAAACCTTCAGACCTGCAGCCAGCGGGCCGGTTTTGTTTGGCCGCATTTGAATATACCACGCCCGCCAAACGGGCTCTCCGAGAGTTTTAAGACATGAACCGCAGAAAACTTCCCGGCTTTCTGAACACCCCCGTGCGTCCCCAGGTCGCTTCCGGCCTGAGCGAACTGGGTTTCAAACCCTTTTTTCAACAGCAGATGGCAGATGCCGCCGAAGGCGCCGCCCCGGCCCGCATCACCGCCATTCACCGCAGCCAGTTCGACCTCATCAGCGCTGACGGCCCCCTCACCTGCCCGGCCATTGACGGCGCCGCTGTCGGGGACTGGCTGCTGCTCGACCCAGAAACCGGGCACGGAACCGTCCTGCTGGATCGTACCTCGCTGTTTAGACGGCGCGCACCCGGCACCGGCCGCGAAACACAGTTGATTGCCGCCAACATCGACACGCTGTTTATCGTCACCTCCTGCAATCACGACTTCAACATCGCCCGGCTGGAACGCTTTCTGGCGCTTGCAAACGAAGCAAATACCACCCCGGTGATCATTCTGACCAAGGCCGACCTCACAGATGATCCCGACAGCTACCGAACGCAGGCCCAATCCTTGCAGCCCGGCCTTGTTGCCGAAACCATCGACGCCACCAATCCTGCAGAGGTGAACCGTCTGCGCGCCTGGTGCGGGCTGGGGGAAACGGTGGCATTGGCCGGCTCCTCTGGTGTCGGCAAGTCCACGCTTGCCAACACCCTGGTCGGCGGCGGGTTGATGCAAACCGGCGCCATCCGCGAAGACGACAGCAAAGGCCGGCATACGACCTCGCACCGGCAAATGCTGCGGCTGCCCGGCGCCGGCTGGCTGATCGACACCCCCGGCATGCGCGAGCTGCAGATATCAGACGCGCAGGACGGTATTGATATGGTGTTTCAGGATCTCACCGATATCGCGGCGCACTGCCGTTTCAGGGACTGCCAGCATGAAAGTGAACCGGGCTGCGCCATCCAAGCAGCCGCCAAAGCCGGTCAGCTTGACACCGCCCGCATTGCGCGCTGGCAAAAGCTAAGATCCGAGGACGCCTTTAACGCGCAGTCTCCGTCTGAACGCCGCGCCGCCGGCAAAGCGCTTGGCAAGGTGATCAAACAGGCCAAGCGCATCAAGCGCAAAAAGTGAGCCCCAAGATCCGAACCCGCCCCTGGCGCAGCAGCGCCGGGGGTATCGGGGCGCCGCTTACAGCGGCTCGATATCGCCCTGCGCGCGGGTATCGTGAAAATCCTTCTGCCAGGCCTCAAAACTGCCGACGGCAATCGCCTCCCGCATACCTTGCATGATCTCCTGGAAATAATGCAGGTTGTGCCAGGTCAGCAGCATCCCCGAAATCATCTCGTTCGAGCGGAACACATGGTGCAGGTAAGCCCGCGAGTAACTTGAACAGGCCGGGCAGCTGCATTTCTCATCCAAGGGCCGCGGGTCGTCCTGATGGCGGGCGTTCTTGATGTTCACCACGCCATAGCGGGTAAAGGCCTGCCCGGTGCGGCCCGACCGCGACGGCAGCACGCAGTCCATCATGTCAATGCCTCGCGCCACAGCGCCGACGATGTCATCGGGCTTACCCACGCCCATCAGATAGCGCGGCTTGTCTTCGGGCAGGAAACCGGGAGCGTAATCAAGGCAATCAAACATCGCCTCCTGCCCCTCGCCCACCGCAAGGCCGCCAACGGCATAGCCCTCGAACCCGATTTTCTTCAGCGCCTCGGCGCTTTCTTCGCGCAGGTCCTGTTCCAGCCCGCCCTGCATGATCCCGAACAGCGCATGGCCGGGCCGGTCGCCGAATGCCTCGCGCGACCGCTCGGCCCAGCGCATCGACAGGCGCATTGATTCCGCAATCCGGTCACGGTCGGCAGGCAGCGCCGGGCATTCGTCAAAGCACATCACGATATCGGACCCCAGCAGCCGCTGGATCTCCATCGATCGTTCCGGTGTCAGCTCATGCTTGGAGCCGTCGATATGGCTTTTGAATGTCACGCCCTTTTCGGTCAGCTTGCGCAGACCCGCCAGCGACATCACCTGAAACCCGCCCGAGTCCGTCAGAATGGGCCGCTCCCAGTTCATGAACTTGTGCAAGCCCCCCAGCCGGTCGATGCGTTCGGCCGTCGGGCGCAGCATCAGGTGGTATGTGTTGCCCAGCAGGATGTCGGCCCCGGTCGCGCGCACGCTTTCCGGCATCATCGCCTTGACGGTCGCAGCGGTGCCGACCGGCATGAAAGCAGGCGTGCGGATTTCACCGCGCGGCGTATTGATGACACCAGTGCGCGCCGTGCCGTCGGTTGCCTTCAGTTCAAAGTTGAAAAGCTCTGCCATCTTCCATTCCTGCCGTTAAACTCAAACCGGCACACCGGTGATTCCCCCCTAATGCCAAGGAGCCAACTCCATGTCCACAGCCGACGCCGCACCGCAATTGAAACTCGGCTGGGAAGAATGGGTCAGCCTGCCCAACCTTGGTCTGCCTGCATTGCGCGTCAAGGTCGACACCGGCGCCCGCACCTCCTCGCTGCACGCCACCGGCATTGAAACATTTGGCCCGGCAAGCGCCCCCAAGGTGCGCTTCATGGTGCATCCCATCCCCGGTCAGTACGATCTGGAAATCCCCTGCTCTGCCCTGATCAAGGACCGGCGCGAGGTGACGTCGTCAAACGGCGAAAGCGAAATGCGCTTTGTGATCGAAACCCCGATGGAAATCGCAGGCCAGTCCTGGCCGGTGGAGCTGACGCTGACCGACCGGCGCGGCATGGCGAAACACATGCTGCTGGGCCGCCAGGCGCTGACCGAGAACGTGACAGTGGTGCCGGGCGAACGCCTTTGCCAGCCGGAACTGGATTATTCGGTCTATTCCTCTTCCAGCATCCGCAAATCCGCCCCGAAACGCTCGCTGCGCATTGCTGTGCTCAGCCGGGAGGACAATTACTCCACCCGCCGCCTGGTGGAAGAGGGTGAGAACCGCGGCCACACAGTCGAGGTGATCAATACCACCCGCTGCTACATGGCGCTGAACGCGCTGGCGCCCGAGGTCCATTATGACGGCAAGCGGCTGCCCCGCTATGATGCGGTGATCCCGCGCATCGGCGCCTCGGTCACCCAATACGGCACCGCCCTGCTGCGCCAGTTCGAAACCGTGGGCACCTATTGCGTCAACGGCGCCGAAGGCATCACCGCCAGCCGCGACAAGCTGCACGCGCATCAGATCCTGGCCCGCCACAAGATCGGCATGCCCGCCACCGCCTTTGCAGCCTCCCCCAAGGACACCGGCAGCCTGATCCAGATCGTGGGCGGCGCGCCGCTGATCGTGAAACTGCTCGAAAGCACCCAAGGCAAGGGCGTGGTGCTGGCGGAAACCACAAAGGCCGCCGAAAGCGTGATCACCGCCTTTCGCGGGCTCAAGGCCAACTTCCTGGTGCAGCAGTTTGTCAAGGAAGCTGCAGGTGTGGATATCCGCTGTCTGGTGGTCGGCTCCAAGGTGGTCGCATCGATGAAACGCTCCGGGGCGGAGGGTGACTTCCGCTCCAACCTGCATCTGGGCGGCAGCGCCGAAATCGTGCGTATCAGCAAGGAGGAACGCTCTACTGCGGTCCGCGCCGCCCGTGCCTTTGGCCTCAACGTGGCCGGCGTCGATCTGTTGCGGTCGGAAACCGGCCCAAAGGTGCTGGAGGTGAATTCCTCCCCCGGATTGGAAGGGATCGAGAAGACCTCCTCCAAAAACATCGCCGCGCTGATCTATGCCGAGATCGAAGACCGGGTCCGACCGGCCCCGATGCGGCGGCTCAAACCCTCTGCCTCTTGAGGCGCAGTTTATCTTGACCTGCCGGAACGGGCGCAGGATCCTGCCCGCAGGCGTTTGAAACAGAAAGCATATTCATGAACGAAGACCTGATTCTGGACCTTCTCTCCAGCAACCTGCTGTACTTGCTGGGCGCGGTCCTGCTGATCATCGTGGTACTGAAGGGCGTGCGCATCGTGCCGCAATCCGAAAAATACGTGATTGAACGGTTCGGCCGCCTGCATTCGGTGCTGGGGCCGGGCATTAACTTCATCGTGCCGTTCCTGGATGTGGCCCGCCACAAGGTGTCAATCCTGGAGCGCCAGCTGCCCAACGCCACCCAGGACGCGATCACCAAGGACAACGTGCTGGTGCAGATCGACACTTCGGTTTTCTACCGCATCCTGGAGCCGGAAAAGACCGTCTACCGGATCCGCGACGTTGACGGCGCCATTGCCACCACCGTGGCCGGCATCGTGCGGGCCGAGATCGGCAAAATGGACCTGGACGAGGTGCAATCCAACCGCTCGCAGCTGATCGGGCAGATCCAGCATTCGGTCGAAAGCGCGGTGGACGACTGGGGCATCGAAGTAACCCGCGCCGAAATCCTGGACGTGAACCTTGATCAGGCCACCCGCGACGCGATGCTGCAGCAGCTGAATGCCGAGCGCGCCCGCCGCGCCCAGGTGACCGAGGCCGAGGGCGCAAAACGCGCGGTTGAGCTGAACGCCGACGCCGAGCTTTATGCCGCCGAACAGACCGCCAAGGCCCGCCGCATCCAGGCCGAGGCCGAGGCCTATGCCACCGAAGTCGTCGCCAAGGCGATCCGCGAAAACGGTATCGAGGCCGCGCAATACCAGGTCGCGCTGAAACAGGTGGAATCGCTGAACGCGCTCGGCAAGGGCGAGGGCAATCAGACCATCCTGGTCCCCGCCCACGCGCTGGAGGCCTTTGGCAACGCCTTCAATCTGCTGAAAGGGGGCAAGTGATGGACATGCCGTTCTGGGCCTTGTGGTGGGTGTGGGGCGCCGCGGCGCTGGTGCTGGCCATACTGGAGGTTCTGGTGCCCGGCTTTGTCTTTCTCGGCTTTGCCATCGGCGCCGCTGCGGTCAGCCTGCTGCTGCTGGCGGGCGCCGGTCTCAGCCTGCCGCCGCTGTTGCTGATCTTTGCGGTGCTGTCGCTGGCGGCCTGGCTGGTGATGCGCCGCTTTTTTGCCCTGCCCAAGGGCCAGGTGAAGACCTTCAACCACGACATCAACGACTGACAACACTAACTGGCCCCACTAACTGACAGCAGGCCGGGCTGCACATCACCGCAGCTCGGCCATTCGGTCAGGCCTTATGATACGGGCCATACGGCATGTCCCATGCGGTACGGCCGGCGTCAGAACCTGAAACCCACCCCCGCCAGCAGCCCGTGAGTCACCGCATCATGGCGGAAAAAGCTGTCCGTGCCGCGGATGCCGTCCTGATACTCCACCCCCAGCCCGCGGTACATCACATAGATCGAGGCCCGCTCCCAGCGGTCGTAAATCAGCCCGCCCATGGCCGACCAGCTTTGATCCGACCCGGCGCCAAAGCCGCCGATATCGCCCTCCAGGGAAACACTGAACCGCGGCGACAGCCGCCGCTCCCAGCGCAGCCCGGCAATCGGATCGGTCCATGTGCCGCCCCGCCGCACCGCGCCGCCCGGCAGATAGGCCGTCACATCCACATCCCAGTGGCGCAGTCCGCCAAAGACCTCAAACCGGTCCCGCCCCTGCCCGAAACGATAGGTCACCACTGCCTCAGCCATGTTCTGGTCATAGGCAGCAGCCACCGCACCGGCAAAGCTATCCGCTGTCCGGTCCGAATCCATCACCGCATAGCGCAGCCGGAAACCGAAACGGCTGCTGTGCTGCCCCTCAAATGCCAGCATCCCGTCGGCCTGCAGCTGATCAAAAACATCGCCCGCATCAATTGATACACCTCCGCCTGCCTGCCCCAGCTCTGTTGTCCCCTCCACCGATGGTGCCAGCACAAAGGGCGTCAGCTGCCAGCGCCATGCCCCCTGTGCCCGGGCATCGCCTGCAGTCCCGCCCAAGGCCAGGCAGCTGCCCGCCAGCACAAGGGCAACGGAATTCGCGCATCTGCGGGTCGCAGTTTTCCCTGGCATGGCCTCTCTCCGCTCCTGCCCGCACGCAGCAGCTCCGTGGCCGGACAGCGGCGCACGGCCCGCATCCTTCGGGCAGCGTTTACTAAATCATCGTGGGGGAACCACAATTTAGCGCGTTCACCCCATCAAATCAAATTTTCACGAACAGGTGATTAACAGAACATTCCCGCTGCGGTGTGCGCCGCCTCTGGACGCCGGGCTGTACATTCCCTATATAAATCGTCGGAATATCAGACCGGGATCCCCATGACCAACCCTTCCGAACCGCTTGAAGGCGCACCGCTGATCGCGCCCTCCTCCGTCAGCCATCCGCTGTACGAGGCCGTGACCGACGCCTGCCGCTCTGTCTATGACCCGGAAATCCCGGTGAACATCTACGAGCTGGGCCTGATCTACACGATCGACATCAATGACGAGAACGACGTCAGGATCATCATGACCCTGACCGCGCCGGGCTGCCCGGTTGCGGGCGAGATGCCGGGCTGGCTCGTCGATGCCATCTCACCGGTGCCCGGTGTGAAAACGGTTGACGTCGAACTCACCTGGGAGCCGCCCTGGGGCATGGAGATGATGTCCGACGAGGCCCGCCTGGAACTGGGCTTCATGTAAGCCCGCACAGCCTGCGCCCGGATCCGGCCCCTGCATCTGCGGGGGCCTTTTCATTATTCGGCCCAAGTGTCTAATGTGCGGCAGCCCTAGACCCGGAGCCGCCCCATGCGCCAAGCCCTGCTGTCCGTTGCTTTGCTGTCCGCGGCCCTCGTGCTGCTTCCTGCTCCCGGCACTGCGGACCCTCCGGCCCTCAGCTACGGCCCGCGCCCCGCCTATCTGATCAGCCAGCTGCCCGAAGGTGCGCTTAAGGACAGGCTGCAGGCCTGCGCAGGCCAGACCCCGGCGCGCACGGATTTCTCAATCGGCCACCGCGGCGCGCCGCTGATGTTCCCCGAACACACCGCCGAAGGTCACCGGGCCGCCGCCGCCATGGGCGCGGGCATTCTGGAATGCGACGTCACCTTCACCCGCGACCTGGAACTGGTCTGCCGCCACGCGCAAAACGACCTGCACCGGACCACGGACATCCTGACCTCCCCCCTGGCGGACCGCTGCATCCAGCCCTTCTCTCCGCATGCATTCTCTTCCTCCGCCAGCGCCGAATGCCGCAGCTCCGATCTGACCCTGGACGAATTCCGCCGCCTGCGTCCGAAAATGGACAGCGCCAACCCCTTTGCCGCCACGCCGCGGGACTATCAGGGCGGCCTTCCCTCGTGGCGCACCACGCTTTACGGCGGCAAAGCCCAAACCCTGACCCATGCCGAGTCGATCGCCCTGCTGCACAGCCTCGGCACCAAATTCATGCCAGAGCTGAAGGCTCCCGCAGTCCCGATGCCCTTTAACGGCTTCACGCAACAGGATTTCGCGCAGAAACTAATCGATGACTATAAATCCGCCGGCATCGCCCCCGCCGACGTCTGGGTGCAAAGCTTCAGCCTGGACGATATCCTCTATTGGATCGAACACGAACCGGCGTTCGGCCGCCAGGCGGTGCTGCTCGACGGCAGCTACCGGCACGAGGGGTTTGATCACACCGATCCGGCAACATTCCCCTATGACTTCGCCGCGCTGAAGGCCCAGGGCGTCAATTATCTGGCACCGCCCCTTTGGATGCTGGTGACCGTGCAGGACGGCCGCATTGTCCCCTCCGCCTATGCCATTGCCGCAAAATCCGCCGGGCTGCGGCTGATCACCTGGACGCTGGAACGCTCCGGCCCGCTGCAGGGCGGCGATTGGTACTTCCAGTCGCTCGCAGGCCTCAGCCGCGGCGGCGGTGACGGCATGTATTACCAGCTGCTGGACGTTCTGGCACAGGACGCAGGTGTCGAAGGCGTATTTTCCGACTGGCCTGCCACCGTCACCTACTATGCAAACTGCATGGGGCTTTGACACCATTGGCCTGTGATCGGAGGCAGCGCAGGTTTCAGGCCGCTCCCCCTTGTAAATCCGCATACAGAATACATGTTACCTGCCTGCCTGGACGTTTGCGGGGTTGAGCCGCGGCAGCACCAGCCCTAGATAGGGATTAAGTGTAAGGAGAAACCCATGTTCGGCATTCCCGGCAAACAAGCTGTGACCATGACGCCCAAGGCAGCAGCGCAGATCGCCAGGCTGATGGCCAAGGACGGCCATGCCGGCCTGCGCATCGGCGTCAAGAAAGGCGGCTGTGCGGGCATGGAATACACCATGGAATACGTCAACGAGCCCTCTGCCAACGATGAAGTGGTGGAACAGGACGGCGCCCGCATCCTGATCGCGCCGATGGCGCAGATGTTCCTGTTCGGCACCGAAATCGACTATGAGGTGACGCTGTTGGAAAGCGGCTTCAAGTTCAACAACCCCAATGTCGCGGATGCCTGCGGCTGCGGCGAATCGATCAGCTTCAAAGAACTGCCCGGCGCCTGATCCGGTCCAGACGGGACGCAATCAGCGGGCGGGGTTTTCCCCGCCCTTTTTGTGGCCGGTCCCCGGTCAAGCGAATTGCGCCACTCCGCCGCTGGTGTTACCTGTCACGCCCACATAACGAGGATCGGAGGCATCCCCCATGCGGCGGAAACTGGCAGCAGGCAACTGGAAAATGAACGGCACCGGCGACAGCCTGGGTGAATTGGCAGCCCTGGCCGAAAGCCATGCCGGCCCGGCTGCGGACATCCTGATCTGCCCGCCGGCAACCCTGCTGTCGCGCGCAGCCGACATTGCCAAAGGCAGCGCCGTCGCTATCGGCGGCCAGGACTGCCACGCAAACGCCTCCGGCGCCCACACCGGCGATCTTTCAGCTGGCATGCTGAAAGACGCCGGCGCTTCCGCGGTGATCCTCGGCCATTCCGAGCGCCGCGCCGTTCACGGCGAAACTGACGCCCAGATCTGCGCCAAAGCCGAAGCCGCCCTAGCAGAAGGCCTCATTGCGGTGATCTGCATCGGTGAAACCCTGTCCGAGCGTGAAGGCGGCGACACGCTGAAGGTGGCTGGCACTCAGCTTGCAGGTTCCGTCCCGGACTCTGCCACAGGCGAAAACACTGTTGTGGCATACGAACCGGTCTGGGCCATCGGCACCGGCAAAGTGCCGACGCTGGAGCAAATTGCCGAAGTGCATAACTTCCTGCGCGCCGAACTCACCGCCCGCTTCGGGGCCGGGACCGCAGAGTCCATCCGCCTGCTCTACGGCGGCTCGGTCAAACCGTCGAACGCAGGTGAGATCTTTGCCGTCTCCAATGTCGATGGCGCGCTTGTGGGCGGTGCCAGTCTGAAGGCCGCGGATTTCTCCCCGATCATCACCGCGCTGGAAACCGCCTGAGCCAAGAAAATTTGAATTTTCTTGGCAAAATTCTTCCAAGAATTTTGCCGCAGAACGCAAAACGGCGCCCGAACATCCGGGCGCCGTTTTCGTTACTGCAAAGCCTTACTTGGTTATGATCTCCGGCCCCATCACCGCGTTTGGCAATACAGTGGAAAGCCAGGGGATATAGGTGATCATGATCAGGAAAACAAAGAGCACCGCCAGGAACGGCAAGGCTGCCCGCACCACCCCCATCATCGGCATCCCCGCCACGCCTGACGTCACAAACAGGTTCAGGCCAACCGGCGGAGTAATCATGCCGATCTCCATGTTCACCACCATGATGATGCCCAGATGGATGGGATCAATGCCCAGCTCAATCGCAATCGGGAACACCAGCGGTGCAACGATGACCAGCAGCCCCGACGGTTCCATGAACTGACCGCCGATCAGAAGGATCACATTGACCACGATCAGGAACATCACCGGGCCAAAGCCTGCCGACAGCATTGCCGTGGCAATCTGCTGCGGTACCTGCTCATCGGTCAGCACGTGTTTCAGGATCAGCGCATTGGCAATCACGAACAGCAGCGTCACGGTCAATTTGCCCGCCTCGAACAGCGTGTGCTTGGTATCGCTGTGCAGGAACGCCGTCAGCAGTGCATAAGGCTTCCGCAACAGCGGCGTCTTTGCCTCGCCCTCACCATTCGACAGCGGTCCCATGTCCTTGTAGACAAAGCTGGCGATGAAGAAAGCATAGACCGCCGCCACCGCCGCCGCCTCGGTCGGAGTAAAGATGCCGCCATAGATGCCGCCCAGAATGATCACGATCAGGAACAACCCCCAGCCCGCGTCCCGCGCCGACTCAAAGATCTCGCCCCAGCCTTTCCACTCGCCTTTGGGCAGGTTCTTGACCTTGGCCATCACATAGATGGTCACCATCAGCATCAGCCCGGCCATCAGCCCCGGAATGACGCCGGCCAGGAACATCCGGCCGACGGAAACCTCAACCGCTGCTGCATAGACCACCATCACAATCGACGGCGGGATCAGGATGCCAAGCGTCCCTGCGTTACAGATCACGCCTGCCGCGAACTCCTTGGAGTAGCCCACCTCGCGCATGCCGGCGATCACAATGGAACCAATGGCCACCACAGTTGCAGGCGACGACCCCGAAAGCGCTGCAAACAGCATACAGGCAAAGACGCCCGCAATCGCCAGTCCGCCCGGCAGATGGCCGACACAGGCAATCGAAAACCGGATGATCCGCCGCGCCACGCCGCCCGTGGTCATGAACGACGACGCCAGAATGAAAAACGGGATCGCCAGCAGGGTGAAATGCCCCTCAAAGGCCTCAAACAGCGTGCCCGCGACGCTCGCCAGCGAACTGTCAGAGTAAATCAGCAGGAAAATCGTCGAGCTGAGACCCAGCGACACCGCAATCGGCACCCCGATCAGCAACAGGCCGATCACCATCGCAAAGAGAATTACCACTTCCATCAGTCATGCTCCCCGCGCTGCGCCCGCACGGCGTCCAGCTCATCTTCCACTTCATGGCTGGCCACCAGCCGGTCCACATCACCGCGCGCGATCTGGAACGCCGCCTGGATAAAGCGGAACACCAAAAGCAGCATCGACACCGGCAGCACCACATAGGGCACCACTTTCGGCAGTTTCTCATAAGGATCGCCGTAGTTGATCAGGTCCTCAAGAAACTTGAAGACCGCCACCATCGGCACATCCTGCACCTCGTAAAAGCTCTGGCTGCGTGCCTTCATGTCAAACCCGGTCGGGAACCAGCGCCCCGAGGTCGGCGGCAGGTCGGCAAACACCGCCCAGTAGTCATAGGCGCCTTTCAGCAGCAGCAACGAGAACACGATGCAGCAGGCGGCGGCAAACAGCCCCACCGCGCGGCGCGCACCCGGTGCCAGCATGTTCAAAATAGCATCGACGCCCAGATGCGCATGGGCCTTCACCGCATAAGAAGCGCCCAAAAGCACCAGCCAGGCAAACAGGAACACGGTCAGCTCCAGCGCCCATAAAATGTTGGAATTGAACACAAACCGCGCAATAACATTGGCAAATGTTATTGCCGTCATCAGCCCCAGCAGGAGCGCGATCAGGGTTTCTTCGAGTGAGTTGATGAGCCCGCTCGGGCCGGTTCTGGACCCCGCCATGGCTGCCTCCCAAATTTTGCGGAAAAGGGGTGCAGGCAACGAGTTTCCGCGCCGCCTGCGGTCAGGAGGCCCCGATGCGGGCCTCCCGGATACGGCCTGAGTTACAGGCCTGCGTTAATGGCTTGCGCGGCGTCGATCTTCTCCTGGCCGACGTCGCCTGCAAATTTCTCCCACACGGGCTTCATTGCTTCGACCCAGGCCGCGCGCTGCTCAGGGCTCAGCTCACGCACAACGCCGCCGGCATCGATGATCGCCTGGCGGGCTTCGCCGTTCACCTTGGTCGACTCGGCGTTCCGCGTGGCGGTCACCTCATTCAGGATGGTCAGGAACTGGTCGCGCACCGCCGGGTCCAGGCTGTCCAGCCAGTCCACCGAGGTCACCACCAGATAGTCCAGCGCGCCGTGGTTGGTCTCGGTCACACCGTCCTGCACCTCAAAGAACTTCTTGCCATAGATGTTCGACCAGGTGTTCTCCTGCCCGTCCACAACACCTTGTTGCAGCGCGCCGTATACTTCCGAGAATGCCATCTTCTGTGGCGAGCCGCCGATCGCTTCCATCTGCGCCACCAGCACGTCCGAGGACTGCACCCGGAACTTCAGCCCATTGGCATCCGTGGGCTCCACCAGCGGCTTGTTAGCCGACATCTGCTTCATGCCGTTGTGCCAGTAGGCCAGCCCCTGCAGGCCGCGGCGCTGCATCGAATCCAGCATCTCCTGGCCGGTTTCGGACCCCTGGAACGCATCCACCGCGTCGATGTTCTTGAACATGAACGGCAGGTCGAACAGGCGGAACTGCTTGGTGAACTTTTCAAACTTCGACAGGCTTGGCGCGGCCAGCTGCACGTCGCCCTGCAGCATCGCTTCCAGCACCTTGTTGTCATTGTACAGTGTCGAGTTCGGATAGACCTCGATGCACATGGTGCCGTTCATCTCTTCGTTCACGCGGCTCTCCAGCAGCGACGCGGCAATCCCCTTGGGGTGCTTGTCGGTGTTGGTGACATGGCTGAACTTCACCACGATCTCGCCGTCGTCGCAAGCAGCGCTTGCAGCGCCTGCGGTGACGGTCAGTGCCAGTGCGGTGGCGGCAGTGGTCAGGAATTTCATGGTCTTTTCCTCCCAGAAAAATCATCTCTAAATCCGATGTTGCATTCAGCGCATGGCTGAAGCCCGCCCAGAGCATCCCAAGTTGCAAGAATCCGCTCAAGAATTGATTCGGGACTCATCAGCCGTCAGTTTTTTCCGCATTCCGGCAATGACTTACCGGCAATTCCAAGCGCATCCAGGTGGAGACCGTCAAAAGCTGTGCGGAATCCCGCACAGGGTTCTTCCGGCTTTGTGCGGAATTTCGCACAAATGTTAGCGCAAGACAATTCTGCCGGGAGAATCGCCGCTCCTTCATCTTTTCAAAAATACTCCCGCCGGAGGCATCCTCACTATCCGCGCGCGCCGCCCGCCGGGATGTTGCACCCCCTGCGTACGCCCCGCTTGCCCGGCCTTAACCCGGCCCTGCGATACTCTGACCTGCCGCGACACCGGAGCGGTCTGACACCCCGCACCATCAGGAGATCACAGGGCCCCCAAGACCACCTCTTCAACGGGTGCAGGGGCGTCCCGAACGAAGGCTTCATGCGGACATGGGCTCACCCCCCGTCCTCCCTCCGACCCCATGCCCCATTCCGGGGTTTCCGGCGGCGCCGCCTCCCTAATATTCCGGCAGCAGTGCCGGACCAGACCAATCGCAAGACCCCGGCTGCCAGCGCCCTCAGCGGCGGTAGTCTTCGGGCCGGATGCCATAGCGGGCCAGCTTGTCATAAAACGTCTTGCGCGGCAGCCTCAACGCTTCCGCGGCCGCAGCCGCGCGCCCGTTGGCCCGGCCCAGCGCCGCAATCAGCAGCGAGCGTTCGACCTGCGCCATCTGCTCCGCCAGACCCAGCCCTGCCGCTGCGGCGGCCTCTTCCGGCATGCCCAGCACAAACCGCATTGCCGCCGACATCAAGGATCGCGCATTGCCCGGCCAGTCCTGCGCCATCAGGGCTGCCAGATGGTCCTGCGAAATCTCCGGCACCTCGATCCCCGCCTGCTCTGCCGCCTGCGCCACGTAATGACGGAACAATACCGGAATATCGCCGGGGCGTTCGGCCAGCGAGGGGATCCGCACCCGCATCACATCCAGCCGGTAAAACAGGTCCGGACTGAACCCGCCCGCCTGCACCTTATCCGCCAGACCCGCACTGGAGCCCGCAATGATCCGCACCCCGCTGCCCTGCTCCAATTGGGCCAGCAGCGCAAATTGCGCCGCTTCCGGCAGCGCCTGCAGCTCGTCCAGAAACAGCGAGCCGCCCACCGCCTCCTGGCACAGCTCCGCCACCGTCTCTGCGGCCAGCCCTGCGGCGGGGCGTTTCACAAACGGCCCCTGCCCCGCAGGCGACATGAGGTGAATGACCTCCGCCACTTTGGAAATACCGCTGCCCGGCGCGCCGGTAACCAGCACCTCCGCCCCCGTCGGCGCCACTGCGCGCACCCGCTGGCGCATTTCCATGGCCTGGGGCGAGGTGCCAAACAACAGCCGCGCCGCCGGATCGCCGGTCTCCAGCTGATGCTTCAGCCGCCGGTTCTCCAGCACCAGCGCCCGAGTCTTCAAGGCGCGCTCGAGCACCGGCAGGAAATCGGCTGCGGCGCAGGGTTTTTCCAGAAAATCAAACGCCCCCTGCGACATCGCTTTGACCGCCATCGGGATGTCGCCCTCGCCGGTCAGCAGCACCACCGGCAGCTCCTCGTCGGCGCCGCGGGCATAGTCCAGCAGGTGAAACCCGTCCCGCCCCGGCATCCGGATGTCCGACACGATAATGCCGCCGAACGCCGGCGTGATATGATCCTTTGCCGCCACAAACGAGCCGCAGGCGACCACCTCCAGATCATTCAGCTCCAGCGTCTGCGCCAGCGCCTCGCGCACCGCCGCGTCGTCATCCACCAGCAGCACTTTGCGGATCATGCGGCATTCCCCTTCCTGGCACCTTCGCGCCATGGTTCCAGTTCCACTGTGAACACCGCGCCGCCGCCGGTATTGGCACCGCGGATGTTGCCGCCAAAGCTTTGCACCAATCCGTAAGAGATCGACAGCCCCAGCCCCATGCCTTCGGAACTGCCCACCGCCTTGGTGGAGTAAAACGGGTCGAACATCTTTTCCGGCTCCTTGATGCCAGGGCCGCTGTCCTGCACCCGCACCTGCAGCCGCGGGCCGCTTTCGACAGAGATTGAGATCACCTTCTCCAATTGCCCTTGCATCGCATCCGCCGCGTTATTGATCAGGTTCACAAACACCTGCGTCAACCGCACCTCGCCGCCCCAGGCAGGCACCGGCGCTGCATAGGCCGCCTCGTCCCAGCGCAGATCTATTTGATCCGCCTTCAGCCGCGGCGCGGTCAGCTCCACTGCCGCTTTGATCACCTGCACCAGATCGACCTGCCCCATCGGCTCGCTTTCATTGCGGGCAAAGGCGCGCAGGTTCTTGATGATCCGCGCCATCCGCACCGCCATGTCTGCAATCCGGTCCAGGTTCTCAGCCGTGCGCCCTGCCTTGCCCCGCTCCAGAAAGGCGGCGCCGTTTTCGGCAAATTGCTGGATCGCCATCAGGGGCTGGTTCAATTCATGGCTGATGCCCGCCGACATCTGCCCCAAAGCGGACAGCTTGCCCGCCTGCACCAGATCCTCCTGGGCGCGTTTCAAAGCGGCTTCGGCTTCCTCGCGCTCGCCCACCTCGCGGCGCAGCTGATCATTGGCCAGAGACAAGGCCTTGGTCCGTTTTTCCACCCGGCTTTCCAGCACAGCATTGGCCTCGGCCAGGGTGCGGCGGCGCTCCATCACGATGAACAGCACGGCGCCCAGAGCCAGGCACACCGCCGCCAGCGCCGCCGCCTGCAAGGCTGCGATCCGCTGGGCCGGTGCCACATCCACCAGAATTTCGCCTGTCATCCCAATCAACGGCAAATCCACTGAAAGATGCAATGCGCGGCCGGGCAGATACGGGCTGCCCTCAAGACTCCAGATTTCATGGTCAGCATAACGGTCCCTGCCGGTAACACTCGGGGTTTCCCCCGCCGCGCCGCGCTGCCAGAACAGCAATTCGGACCGGTTGGAAATGAACACCTCGCCGCTCATGCCGGTAAAGAACACCGCCGGCAGCGAGCCGCGCCAGGTCTGCTCCACGTCATTCACATCCGCTGCAACCACCAGCGCCCCGCGTACACCGCCGGGCTGAAACACTGGCGCGGCATAGAAATACGACCGCCGCCCGCCCGGCTGCAAAACCGCGTGACCGGTTCCCATGGCCCCCTGCATGGCACGTATAAAATAGGCCTGATCCGCAACATCCGGCCCGGACACCCCTTCGGCTGCCGCCAGCACCCGGCCGTCTGCGGCGGCAAAGAACACGTCCAGCGCCGCGGTTTTATCGGCAACCGCGCGCAGCAGCTCCGCCGCCGCCTCGCGCGCGCCAGGCGTGGACAAATCCGCCAGCGCCGGGTGTCCGGCGGTCAAAACCGCCAGCTCCTGATAGACCTGCAGCTGGGTGCTGACCCGGTCCGACGCCAAGGCCAGATCCGCCGCGCTGCGCTCTGCCAGGCTGTCCAGCGCTTGACGGTAGCCATAAGACCAGACCATCAGCGCCAATGCCGCAACGGCCAACAGGAACCCGGCAGGCAGGCTCCAGCGAAGTATTTGCTGTGTTTTCATTGCGGCACGTTATCAAAGCGCCCCTTGCATTGACCAGACGCAGCGGCAAAAACCGGTGTATGAAGACTTTAATCCAATCCCCCACCGATCCGGCCTTTGTGCAGGACCCCTATCCCTTCTATGCGGCGGCCCAGGCAGAGGGCCAGATGCACCACTGGCAGGATTACGGCATGGTCGCCGCCTTCGGCCATTCCGCGGTGCATATGCTGCTGCGCGACCGCCGCTTTGGCCGCGAGGTGCCGGAAGAGCTGCGCAAGGACGGCCCAGCCCATCTTGCCCCCTTCCTGGCAGTGGAGGCGCACTCATTGCTGGATGCCGAGCCGCCCCGCCACACCCGCCTGCGCCGCTTGGTGCTGCGCGCCTTCACCTCGCGCGAGATCGCGGCGCTGGAGCCAGGCATCAAGGATCTGTGCCACCAGCTGATCGACGCTTTCCCGGACCAGCCGTTTGACCTGCTGGAGGCCTATTGCACCCAGGTGCCGGTGATCACCATCTGCCGCCTGCTAGGGGTGCCCGAGGACATGGCGCCGCAGTTGCTGGATTGGTCGCACAGGATGGTGGCGATGTATCAGGCGTCGCGCACCGAAGAGACCGGACACGCCGCCGCCAAAGCCGCGCATCAGTTCACAGAGTTCCTGCGCAGCTACATCAATGAGCGCCGCAATGATCCCCGCGACGACCTCATCACCCGGCTGATCGCCGCCGAGGAGGAAGGCGACAAGCTGTCAACGGATGAGCTGATCGGCACCTGCATCCTGTTGCTGAATGCAGGCCACGAGGCCACCGTGCACTCCCTTGGCAATGGTATTAATACCATGCTGCAGCAGGGCTGGCAGCCCGAATGGCTGGCGCCAGAGGGGATCGACGGGCTGGTGGAGGAGGTTCTGCGCTATGACCCGCCGCTGCATATGTTCACCCGCTACGCCTATGAGGAGGCCGAGGTCTTCGGCCACACCTTCCAGCGCGGCGATCAGGTGGCCTTGCTGCTGGCCGCCGCCAACCGCGACCCGGCGGCACTGGGCGGCGCGGACCGCTTCGACCCGGCCCGCCCGCCCAAAGTGAACAAAAGCTTTGGCGGCGGCTTGCATTTCTGCGTCGGCGCCCCGCTGGCGCGGCTGGAGATGCAGATTGCCCTGCCGATCCTGTTCGGCCGCTGCCCGGATTTGAAACTGGCGGCAGCGCCGGAGTACTCAAATACCTACCACTTCCACGGGTTGACCCGGCTGTTGGTGACTGCCTGACTTGGAGCTCTGCCCAAACGCATGCTTAATATGCGGTTCTGCCACAAACGCATATTTGACATGGGGCTCTGCCCCAAACCCCGGGGTACTTCCGGACCAGAAAGAAGCAGACCATCCTCTGCTGCTTCTTTCTGGTCTTAAATACCCGAACCCTTAGGGTTGCAGCGGCAGCATCGTTGTGGACTTGATCTCCTCCATCGACAACAGCGCCGTCACATTATGCACCCGCACTTCGGCAATCAGCGCCTGATAAAAGACGTCATAGGCGCGCGCATTCTGCACCCGGACTTTCAGGATATAGTCGATGTCGCCTGCCAGCCTGTGCGCTTCCTGCACTTCGGGGCGGTCGCGCAGCGCCTGCAGGAATTTGGCCTGCCATTCCGCCTCATGCTCCGAGGTCCGGATAAGGACAAAGAAACAGGCCTCAAACCCCAGCGCCTCGGCATCCAGCAGCACCGTCTGCTGGCCGATCACCCCGCCCTCTTTCAGCTTGCGGATGCGATTCCACACCGGGGTCTTGGAGGAGCCCACCTGACGGGCGATTTCGTCCAGCGACTGGCCCGCGTCGCGCTGCAGTTCAGCCAGAATTTTCCGGTCAGTGGCGTCGATCCGCACCGTCATTCCTGTTTTCTCCTATTGTGAGGACCAATCGGCCCCGTGTTCAGCTGCGGTAAAACCAGTGTTCTTATTTCCGCAGGTATATAGCGTAATACCGGGAATATTTCCTATATCTAACCTCAAGTCAAACACACTGGAGAGGCCGCCAAGATGCCTGCACATAATATATACGCTGCCAACGCCACCGCTTACACCCGCGGCAGCATGGCTTGTATGGTTGCAGGCCAGGTTGTTTTTGCAGGCTCCGGCCCCGGCGACGCGGATCTGTTGACCGTCAAAACCCTGCGTGCGCTGCAGGAGGCCGACGTCATCCTCTATGACCGTCTGGTCAGCGGTGAAATCATGGCGCTGGCCGGTCCGCAAGCGCTGCTGGAAAATGTCGGCAAGGAAGGCTTTGGTGCGCAGGTCAGCCAGGACGAGATCAACACGCGGCTGGTCGCCCACGCCAAGGCCGGCCGCAAGGTGCTGCGGCTGAAGGCCGGAGATCCCACTGTCTTTGCCCGGCTGGATGAAGAGCTGACCGCCTGCGAAGCGGCCGGCATTGCAACCCAGATCATTCCCGGCATCACTGCCGCTTCGGCTGCCGCGGCCGGCATCGGCCAGAGCCTGACGCAGCGCGGGCGCAACACCTCGGTCCGGTTTCTGACCGGCCACGCTATGAGCGGTTTTGCCGATCACGACTGGGCTGCCCTTGCGCGCCCCGGCGAGGTTGCCGCGATCTACATGGGCAAGAAATCCGCCCGTTTCGTGCAGGGCCGCCTGATCATGCATGGTGCTGACCGCGCCACGCCGGTGACCATTATCGAGAACGCCTCGCGCCCCGAACAGCGGGTGCTGGAAACCAATCTGGACCGTCTGCCTGCCGACCTTGATGCGGCTGGCTTTGACGGCCCTGCCCTCACCTTCCTGGGTCTTGCGCCGCGCAAAGCGGCCGCCGCCCTGAACGACCTGAAAACGGAGCTTGCATAATGGCCCGCGCCTTTACCCCCAAAGTCATCACCGCCAACGACCTGCTCGAGGGCGACGTGATCTATTTCACCGCTGACGACAGCTGGACCCGAGACCTGGCGCAAGCCGAGCTGATCACCGATGAGGCAGACGCCCAGCTGCGCCTGCTCGAAGCGGAGAAGCAGAACATCCGCATCGTCGGTGCCTATCTGGCCGACGCCAAGGCAGGCCCGAACGGCCCCGAGCCGACCCACTTCCGCGAGGATTTCCGCCGCACCGGCCCCTCGAACTACTTCCACGGCAAGCAGGAGGCTGAAGCCAATGTATAAGTACAACGAGTTCGATGAAGCCTTCCTGGCGGAACGCAACGCCCAGTTCCGGGCCCAGGTCGAGCGCCGCATCGACGGCTCCCTCACCGAGGATGAGTTCAAGCCGCTGCGCCTGATGAACGGCGTTTACCTGCAGCTGCACGCCTATATGCTGCGGGTTGCGGTGCCTTACGGCACCCTGAATTCCGCCCAGATGCGCACCCTGGCGCTGCTGGCGGAAAAGTGGGACAAGGGCTATGGCCATTTCACCACCCGTCAGAACATCCAGTACAACTGGCCGAAACTGCGCGACATTCCGGATATGCTGGACGCGCTGGGTGAGGCTGGCCTGCACGCCATCCAGACCTCGGGCAACACCATCCGCAACACCACCGCCGACCATTTCGCCGGTGCCGCCGCGGATGAGCTGACCGACCCCCGCCCCTATGCCGAGCTGATCCGCCAGTGGTCCACCGACCACCCGGAATTCCAGTTCCTGGGCCGCAAGTTCAAGATCGCCATCACCGGCAGCGGCAACGACCGCGCCGTGATCAAGGCGCATGACGTGGGTCTGCAGGTGGTGGAACAGGGCGGCAAGGTGGGCTTCAAGGTTGTCGTCGGCGGCGGCCTGGGCCGCACCCCGATGATCGGCCAGGTGCTGCGCGAATTTCTGCCGCAGGCGGATCTGCTGCCCTATCTGGAGTCGGTTCTGACCGTCTACAACGTGCTTGGACGGCGCGACAACAAGTACAAGGCACGCATCAAGATCACCGTTTCCGAGAACGGCATCGACACCTACCGCGCGATGACCGAAGAAGCCTTTATGGCGATCCGCGGCCAGTACGACGGCACCGACCAGCAGCAGCTGGCCGAGATCAAGACGCATTTCCAGGCACCGGAGTTCCGCTCCGGTTCCACCGAAGCCTTTGATGCGGCTTACGCAAACGACCCGGTGTTCCGCGCCTGGGCCGACACCAATCTGGCCGAACACCGCAAGGGCGACCACGCCATCGTGACCATCTCGATCAAGGCGCATGGGCAAACCCCCGGCGACGCGACTGCCGAGCAGATGCGTGTGATGGCTGATCTGGGTGAGCAATACGCCTATAACGAGCTGCGCATCAGCCATCAGCAGAACGTGATCCTGCCGCATGTCCACAAGAACGACCTGCCCGCAATCCACGCCACGCTGAAGGCAAACGGCCTGGCCACTGCCAACATCGGCCTGATCTCGGACATCATCGCCTGCCCGGGCATGGATTACTGCGCGCTGGCGACCGCCCGCTCGATCCCGGTCGCGCAGGAGATCGCAACCCGCTTTGACGAACTGAAGATGGAGCACGACATCGGCCATCTGCAGATCAAGATCTCGGGCTGCATCAACGCCTGCGGCCACCACCATGTTGCCCATATCGGCATCCTGGGCCTGGACCGCGCCGGTGTTGAAAACTACCAGATCACCCTGGGCGGCGACGCCACCGAGACGGCTGCCATCGGCACCCGCACCGGCCCCGGCTTTGCTTATGACGAGATTGTTCCCGCCGTGGAGCGCATCGTCGAGGTTTACATGGCCCAGCGTGACAGCGCAGAGGAAACCTTCCTCGAAACCTACCGCCGGATCGGCATGGAGCCGTTCAAGGCAGCGCTTTATCCCGAGGCCCAGAAAAAGGTCGCCTGACCCATGTTTCACACAGCCGGAAACAAACCCGCCGGGGAGCCTGTCAGCCCCCGGGACCGGGAACTGGCCGCCAAGGCGGAGGCGCTGAATGCGCGCTTCCGCCACCATTCGGCCACCTCGGTGATGCAGGGCGCATTGCAGGACGCGGGGCATATCGCCCTGGTCTCCTCTTTCGGTGCGGAATCTGTGGTGCTGCTGCATATGGCTGCGGTCATCGACCCGATGACCCCTGTCGTGTTTGTCGACACCGAACTGCTGTTCACCGAGACGCTGATCTATCAGCAGGAAGTGAGCGAGCGGCTGGGCTTGCGCAATCTGCGCATCATCCGCGCCGATGATATCGCCGAAAAGGACCCCTATGGGGCCCTCAAGTTCAGCGACAAGGACGCCTGCTGCGCCCTGCGCAAGACGATCCCGCTGCAAAAGGCGCTGGCGGGCTATGACGGCTGGATTACGGGCCGCAAACGGTTCCAGGCCGGCACCCGCGCAGCGCTGGAGTTCTTCGAGGTCGAAGAGGGCACCGGACGGCTCAAGATCAACCCGCTGGCCCATTGGGCGCCCGAGGACGTGCGCGCTTATATGGATGAAAACCGCCTGCCCCGCCATCCGCTGGTGGCCAAGGGCTATCCGTCGATCGGCTGCGCGCCCTGCACCAGCCCGGTCAAAGAAGGCGAAGACCCGCGCGCCGGCCGGTGGCGCGGGGAAAACAAAGAAGAATGCGGCATCCATGTTGTGGACGGCCAAATGGTACGCACAGGAGCGTGAGTGAGATGACTGTTATCGTGACCGACACGGGTTTTGCCCCCGACGACTGGACCACCGGCTTTGAAGGCGCTGATGTGCTTGAACTGGCCTCCGACGCCAATCTGAACGACGTGTCGCTGGACGGCGTCGAGCTGGTGCGGGTTGCCTTCCCCAGCTTTGCCGACGGGCGCGGCTTTACCCTGGCCCGCCAGCTGCGGCTGCGGGGCTATCAGGGCCGCCTGCGCGCCTTTGGTCATGTGATTGCCGACCAGTATGCCATGGCCCGCCGCTCGGGTTTTGACGAGGTTGAGCTGTCCGACGATCTGGCCGCCCGTCAGCCCGAAGACCAGTGGCTCGCCCGTGCCAACTGGAAAGACCACAGCTATCAGGCCCGCCTGCGCGGCAGCACTGCTGCCCGCTAAGCCAGCCCTCCCGAGCCTGGGAAAACCCTTGCCAGACCGGTTTCGTTGCGTCCAGCGCGGGGCCGGTTTCGCAAAACAGGGGGTTTTCCTGACCTGTATCAAAGACTAATCAGAGGTGCCGGCTACTCCTCCGGCAGTGGACCCGATGAATGAGATGACACCCGTGACCGACATTGCAACCAACGCCGCGCCCGAAAAGGCAAAGCCCGCCCTGCCCGATGCCCAGACCGTCACTGAGGTGAAGCACTGGACCGACAAGCTGTTCTCCTTCAAGGTGACCCGCCCGGCCTCGCTGCGGTTCCGCTCGGGCGAATTTGTGATGATCGGCCTGATGAACGATCCCGATCCCAAGACCGGCAAGGTAAAACCATTGCTGCGCGCCTATTCCATCGCCTCGCCCAGCTGGGACGAGGAAATGGAGTTCTATTCGATCAAGGTCGAGGACGGCCCGCTGACCTCGCGCTTGCAGCACATCCAGCCGGGCGATGAGATCATCCTGCGCCCCAAACCCGTCGGCACCCTGGTGCATGACGCGCTGCTGCCCGGCAAGCGGATCTGGTTCTTTGCCACCGGCACCGGTTTTGCGCCCTTTGCGAGCCTTCTGCGCGAGCCGCAGACCTATGAAGATTACGACGAGGTGATCATCACCCACACCTGCCGCACGGCGGGTGAGCTGACCTATGGCCGCGAACTGATCGAAAGCCTGAAGCAAGACGAGCTGCTGAACGAGGTGATCGGCGAAGGCTTCTGGAAGAAGATCAAATACTACCCGACCACCACCCGCGAAGAGAGCCCCAAGATGGGCCGGATCACCGACCTGATGCGCTCGGGCGAGGCGTTTGCCGAGCTTGGCGTGCCGCCGCTGAACCCGGAAAGCGACCGCGCAATGATCTGCGGCAACCTGGCCTTCAATCTGGAACTCAAGGACCTGTTCGAGAATACTTACGGGCTGGAAGAAGGCGCCAACTCGAAACCGGCGCATTTCGTGGTCGAAAAAGCCTTTCTCGACTGATCCTGCGCCGGGGAGCGGCTGCGGCTGCCCCGATTTTGACACTGTTTTGACGGGAGGCTGCCGCCTCCCGTTTATCTTTTGTTGGGGATGATTCTGTATTCCGGTTGCTGAGATCCAGAACGGAGCAGCAAGAAATGCAGAACGAATTGACCTCGGGGCAGCCGCCTGTTTTCCAGTCCGTCAGAACAGAGGCTGGCAAAGCCCGCGTCAAGGCAGCTGTTGCAGGGTTCCAGGCCCGTCCCGGCCAGGTGCAGCCGACAGCCGCGGAGCGGATTGCCAGCGTCAAGGCCCGCTATGATGCGCGCGCCATTGCCCCCGGCGACATTGACGAAATGTTTGACGCGCTGGTGCAGGCCGGCCATCCGGTGACCTCGCCGATGCTGCTGCTGAATTCGATGGGCAAGCGGTTCCGCAGCCATCTGGCAAGCATCACCGGCAGCGCCTATGACGGCGTCAAGCCGCTGGATCTGGTCGGGGTGGCCCAGCTGCAAATCCAGCGCGCCCGCAAACAAGGCGGCAACAGTGCCGGCTGGGAGACCTTCCTGGCCTTCCTGGCGCCGCAGCCGCAGCCCGGCGGCCAGGCGCCGCTGGACCATATGGCCCGTGTTGCGCAGCAAGCGCAGGCCCGCCCCCACTGATCCGCAGCAGTCAATTCAGGCCGCAGACGTCCGGCGGCAGGCATGATGCCTGCCGCCGGATGCGTTTTGTGCCTTGCGGCCACACTTGGCTTACGGCCTGGCTTAGCTTACGGCCTGGCTCACTCGCTGCCTGCAGTGCTTTCGGTTTCCGCCGAACCGGGTTGGTTCAGCAGTTCCTGTGCGGTGCCGGCTGCATTGTCCAGCGCCTCGGATGCGGCGTCCTGGGCAGCCTCAGCCGCGCCGGCAGCGGTCTCTGCCGCGCCGGTGGCAGCATCGCCCGCCTGATCCACAGCAGAGCCTGCGGCATCCGCGGCGTCATCCGCAACGCCGGCGGCGGTATCGGTGGCAGCGTCTGTGGTGTCCTGGACGGCATCCGATGCAGCACCCGCCGTGCCCTGGGCCGCATCAACCGCATCCCCTGCCGTTTCTGCCGCCGCTTCTGCGGCCTCGCTTACGGTGTCCTGCACCGCATCAACAGCTGCGCCGGCAGCTTCGGTACCGGATTCGATGGCGCCCTCAACGGCGTCCGCCGCATCTTCCACCGCCTGCTCGGCCGGCGCCGTGCTGTCCTCGTCTGCCGCTTCCGGCGCTGTGCTGCTCTGTTCTTCTTGCACGGCCGGCACCTCAGCAGGTGCCGGGTCCTGCGCGTCCTGGCCGTTCAGCAACACATATCCGCCCACGGCAGCAGCTCCCAGCGCAATCAGGATCAATAACTGTTTCATAATACACTCCTTCCGTTTACCGGCTTGGCCGGCCTGGCCGCGCCATCCGCAGCATCTGCCTGCCAGATGGCGCGCGGCAGCGCAGCACTCAAGGGGGAAGTTTGCCAAGCCTGCATCACGGGCGGCCAGCTGCCGCCGGCCGGTCCCGCAACTGGCGGAACCCCGCCGCATTCCGGTCTTTTCCGGATGCTGTCCCGCAGCGCCACGCTGCCGTCCGGCCAGGGTTCGCGCCTGTTTTCGGGGCCATTTGCAATATGCGGCCTTGAAATGCGGCTTTCCTGCCGCCATACCGCCTATAAGCCTTGAATCACATGCGCGGGGGCAGTAGCGTTCCCGCACTTTTTGCAATGACAGAAGGATCGCAGTCATAGCCCGCAGACCTCATAACGCGCCGCCGCAACGCGACACCGGCCCGCGCGTCAACGAAAAAATCCGTGCCTCCGAAATCCGCCTGATTGGCGCCGATGGCGATAACGCAGGGGTTGTGACCCCCGCCAGAGCCATGGAAATGGCCGCCGAGGCCGGATTGGATCTGGTGGAAATCTCGCCCAATGCCAACCCGCCCGTGTGCAAGATCATGGACTTTGGCAAGTTCAAGTATGAACAGCAGAAACGCGAGAGCGAAGCCCGCAAGAAGCAAAAGATCATCGAGGTCAAAGAGGTCAAGTTCCGTCCCAACACGGACACTCACGACTATGATGTGAAAATGCGCAACGTCTACAAGTTCCTGGAAAACGGCGACAAAGTGAAAGTCACCCTGCGTTTCCGGGGCCGCGAGATGGCGCACCAGAACCTGGGCCGCGAGCTTTTGGAACGGGTTGCGGAAGACATCAAGGAATTGGGCAAGGTCGAGAACATGCCCAAGATGGAAGGCCGTCAGATGATCATGATGATCGGCCCGCTGCCGAACAAGTAATCCGGCCGCCTTCAAGACAGGTATCCAGCCCCGCAGTGCCGCTGCGGGGCTTTTCTTTTGCCAAAGCCATCGCAGTTAGCGCTGCCTTAACGCCTGCCCGGTAGAAGGGTCTGCATGGTCACTAAGGTGCAGGCATGAAAAGTTTATCCGACGTACAGAACACCGCTTTCATGGCCGTCGGCCCCAGCCGGATCGCCGCGCTGTCGCTGCTGGCCCTGGCCCAGGATCCGAAAGGCACGGATGCCGGCAGCGCCACGGACGTTCTGACCTTGTCGGTACAGCGCATTGCGGCGGCCCATGCGATGCTCAGCAGCGGCCTGGACAGCCTGTTGCAGGAGTGCAGCTACAGCCTGCCCAAGGATCTGGAAGCCAAACGCCAAGCCTGTCTGGACGTGCTCGGCCCCCTGCACAGCGCCACCTCCCGGCCCGAGGGCGGCCCGCTGGAAAATGTGCGCCGGATCCCGGACCTTGCGGGCCTCTGCCTTTACCGGCTGGAACCAGCTGTCTCCGGCTTTCTCAGCCAGATGGTCCAGACCTTATGCGACGCCCAGAAGATGCGCGAGGAAGAGCGCGAGCAGAACATGCGCACAACCATCGCCAATGCCGAAGGGGTTGGCCGCAACATCAAGTTCATCTCCTTCAACGCCTCGATCGAGGCGGCGCGGATCGGCGATATGGGCAAGGGGTTTGCGGTGATCGCAACCGAAATCCGCGAATTGTCAGGCAAGACCCAGACATTGCTGGAGGAAATCTCCGGCTACCTGCGGCACTAGCCGCCGCATTCAGCAGGCACCGGCATCCCGGTGCCTGTTTTGTTCAAACCATCAAGCAGCCGCCGCCACGGCGCGTTTGGCCATCACCCCGACCAGATGGGCGCGATAGGCTTTGGAGCCATGCAGATCCGCCATCATTCCGCCGGCATCCACGCTGAGGCCATCAAGCGCCTCCGGCGCAAAATCCGCATCCAGCGCGGCTTCGGCCTCACTCCAGCGGAACACGCCCTCCTCTGAGGCGCCGGTCACCGCCACCCGTACGCCCGCCGCATATTTCGCCGCAAACACCCCGACCAAGGCAAAGCGCGAGGCCGGCTGCAGGAACTTCTGATAACTGGCCTTCTGCGGCACCGGAAAGCGTACCGCGGTGATGATCTCACCGTCTTCCAAAGCGGTCTCAAACAGCCCGCGAAAATAGTCATCCGCGGTGATCTCGCGCCGGTTGGTCATAATCGTTGCACCGCTGCCCAGCGCCGCCGCCGGATAACAGGCTGCGGGGTCGTTGTTAGCCAATGAGCCGCCGATGGTGCCGCGGTTCCGGACTGCCGGATCGCCGATTTGGCCCGCCAATGCCGCCAATGCCGGATAGGCATCTGCCGCAGCTTCGGACACCTCCGCATGGGTGGTGGCGCCACCGATGCTCAGCATCCCGTCACCGCCGCTGACGCCCTTCATTCCCTCAATGCCCGCCAGGCTCACCAGTTTCGACGGCATCGCCAGCCGCTGTTTCAGCGTCGGGATCAGCGTCTGCCCGCCGCCCAGCGCCTGCGCGTCCTCATCCGCCAGCGCGGCAACCGCCTCGGCCACTGTCGCAGGTTTCTCGAACTCGAATTCATACATTTCGTATCCTTTCTGAAAACCGGCCCGCCGGCTTTCATCTTTCCGAAAAATACTCCGGGGGTATGGGGGCAGCGCCCCCATGAACCCTTACCCGTTCATCGCCGCCCAGACCCGCGAGGGCGACAGCGGCATGTCGATATGGGTGACATTCTTGCCTGCCGACTGCAGTGCATCGACCACCGCGTTGACAACCGCAGGCGGCGAGCCGATGGCCCCTGCCTCACCGCAGCCCTTCACGCCCAATGGATTGTGGGTGCAGGGCGTCTGGCAGGAATGGTCCACCTGGTAGAACGGCACGTCATCAGCCCTGGGCATCGCGTAATCCATAAAGGACGCCGACAGCAACTGCCCGTCTTCGTCATAGGCAGCGTTTTCCAGCAAGGCCTGGCCAATACCCTGCCCCAGCCCGCCGTGGACTTGGCCGTCAACGATCATCGGGTTGATGATATTGCCGAAATCATCCGCCGCCGCAAAGCTTTGGATCGTCACCTTGCCGGTGTCGGGATCCACTTCCACCTCGCAGGCATAGGCGCCGGCCGGATAGGTAAAGTTGGCCGGGTCGTAAAACGCGGTCTCCTCCAGTCCCGGCTCCAGCTCCTCCAGCGGGTAATTGTGGGGCACATAGGCGGTCAGGGTCACATCGCCCCAGGCCACCGATTTGTCAGTGCCCGCAACGGTGAACTGGCCGTCCTTCAGCTCGATATCGGCGTCGGACGCCTCCATCAGATGGGCCGCGATCTTCTTGGCCTTGGCGATGATCTTCTCGGTCGCCCGCACCATCGCCGAACCGCAGACCGCAATCGAGCGCGACCCGTAAGTGCCCATGCCAAACGGCACCCGGCCGGTATCGCCATGCACGATATCGACCATGCTTTCATCAATGCCGATCATCTCGGCCACCACCTGCGGAAAGGACGTCTCATGCCCCTGCCCGTGCGAATGCGCGCCGACAAAGACGCTGATGGTCCCGGTCGCATTCACCCGCACGGTGGCGGCGTCATACAGACCCGCCCGCGCGCCCAGCATGCCGACGATGTTGGAGGGTGCGATACCGCAGGCCTCGATGTAGCAGTTCACACCAAAGCCGCGCAGCTTGCCGTTTTTCTCGCTCTCGGCACGGCGGGCAGCAAAGCCTGCCACATCGGCGACCTGTTCCAGCTTATCCATAGTCGCAACGTAGTCGCCGGTGTCATAGGTCAGCGCCACCGGGGTTTCATAGGGGAACTCGGTGATGAAGTTCTGACGCCGCAGGGCAATCGGATCGGCGCCCAGCTCGCGTGCGGCCTTGTCGATGATGCGCTCCAGCTGATAAGTCGCCTCGGGCCGGCCGGCACCGCGGTAGGCATCCACCGGCACTGTGTTGGTGAAGACGGATTTCACGTTCACCTGCACCACCGGCGTCTTGTAATTACCCGCCATCAGGGTGCCGTGCAGGTAGCTGGGCACCGAGGTTGAGAAGGTCGACAGGTAGGCGCCCATATTGGCCATCGTATTGGTGCGCAGCGCGGTAAAATTATTATCCGCATCCAGCGCCAATTCGATCTTGGTCACATGGTCGCGGCCATGGGCGTCCGAGATGAACGCTTCAGACCGGGTCGAGGTCCATTTCACCGCCCGCCCGCAGGCCTTGGCCGCATGGGTGCAAAAGGCCTCTTCGGCATAGTGAAAAATCTTGGAGCCGAAGCCGCCGCCGACATCCGGGGCCACCACGCGGACCTTGTGCTCCGGCAGGCCCAGCACAAAGGCGCACATCAAAAGCCGGATCACATGCGGGTTCTGACTGGTGGTGTGCAGCGTGTATTCATCGGTGCCGCGGGCGTATTCTCCGATTGCCACACGCGGCTCCATCGGGTTGGCGACCAGACGGTTGTTGATCAGCTCCAGCGTGGTCACATGCGCGGCGCTGTCAAAGGCTGCCTGCACAGCGTCGTCATCCGGATTACCAAACACCCAGTCATAACAGAGGTTTGAGGTCAGATCCTCATGCACCTTGGTGCTGCCGTCCGCCAAAGCACCGGCCATATTCACAACCGCGGGCTTGTCGCTGAGGTCCAGCTCGATGGCTTCCGCCGCGTCGCGGGCCTGCTCGACTGTATCAGCGACCACCGCGGCGACAATCTCGCCCACGTGGCGAATGGTGCCGTCGGCGATGATCGGGTGGCGCGGCTCCTGCTGCGGGTTGCCGTGGCGGTCGGTCACGCCCCAGCCGCAGGGGATGCCGCCGACCTCGGTGAAATCGGCGCCGGTGAAGATTTTCACCACGCCGGGCATCGCCTCGGCGGCGCTGGTGTCGATCGAATTGATGGTCGCATGGGCCACATCGGCGCGCAGGAAATGCACATGGGCCTGACCGTGCACGTTGATGTCATCAGTATAGTTTCCGGCTCCTGTCAGGAACCGCACGTCCTCGCGCCGCTTGGGGCTGGCGCCGATGCCGCTGTCATTGTCCTTGGGCATGTCTGGATCTTCCTCCCTGGAGGGTGCTGCCGTGGCGCACCTCTTGGTAATCACTCCTTGTTCAACTCAGGCCGCTCCCTGTCGGCCTGGGGTCGTCATCTGTCACTCTGCCGCGATGGCCGATACATCCTGGCCCGAGGCCGCCAGGATCGCCTTGACGATATTGTGGTAGCCAGTGCAGCGGCACAGGTTGCCCTCAAGGTAGTCGCGGATTTCCGCCTCGGTGGGTTTGGGGTTGTCCTTCAGCAGCGCTGCTGCCGACATCACCATGCCCGGCGTGCAAAAGCCGCATTGCAGCCCGTGGTGGTCCTGGAACGCCTGCTGGATTGTATTCAGCGAGCCGTCGGCATTAGCCTGCCCTTCGATGGTGGCGACCTGCGCGCCCTCGGCCTCCAGCGCCAGCATGGTGCAGGCTTTCACCGCCTGGCCGTCCACATGCACAACGCAGGCGCCGCACTGGCTGGTGTCGCAGCCCACATGGGTGCCGGTCAGGCCCAGCTCCTCGCGCAGGAATGCGGACAGCAGCGTGCGCCCTTCCACGTCGCCGCTGGCAGCCTTGCCGTTCACGGTCATTGAGACCTTGGCCATAGTACCCTCCCTTTAGCTTGTTTTTGTCTGGCTGGGGGGAGTTAACCACGGCGGCAGCGATCCGCGAAGTGTTTTCAGGGCGGTGCCGGCGGTAAAATTCGCGTCAGAGGGGCCTGCCTAGGGTTGTGACCTTGCGTCACAAATCACGTGCCGCAGCGCCGCATTCAACCTTCTGCATCGCGGCGCGGCATCGGGCGGGTGGGGATTTCCTTCAGCAGGCCGCCGACGCCCATCGCGGCAATATCGGCAGAGGTGACCGGAAGGCCGCAAATCACCCGCTCCAGCACCCAATCGGCGCCGTTGAGCGCCGGAGAGCGCGCGCAGCCCGGCAGGCCAATGACAGGCCTGTCCTGAAAGATGCCCAGAAACAACAGGTTGCCGGGATCGACCGGCATCCCGAACCGGGTGACGCTGCCGCCTGCTTTGCGCAAAGCCTCAGGTGCGACATCGTGGGTGTCAGAGGTCGCCGAGCCGGTCAGCACCAGCACCAGCTGCCCCGGTGCCCGGGTGATGGCCTCTGCCAGCGCGTCCTCTCGGTGCGGCACCACAATGCGCGGCGACAGGGGAATGCCCATCCGGTGCAGGCGCCCGGCCATCGCAGCGCGGCCTTTGTCCGGCGGCGTTTCGTCACTCACCTGCGTTTCAATCAGCGTGGCGGAGGAGAACACCGGCGGCAGCACCCGGATCGCATCCCCTGCGCCTTCGCTGGCGCGGCGGATGGCGTCCGCGGCGACGCCATAGGAGATGATCTTGATTGTGGCCAGCATCCCGTCCGCATCGGCGCGGTGATAATCCGGCACTGTGGCAACGGTGATCATCGGGTCCGCCGCGTTGACGGCCTCCAGCTTGGCCCGGTCCAGCCGCACCAGACCAGAGCGGTCGGCATAGAGGTTCACCCGGCCCGTACCTGCACCGGAAATGCGAACGCCCTGCGCCGACGGGTCCGGTACCAGCGCATGTCCAAGCGCAGCTGCGGCGGCGTCTTCGTGCAGATCGGCCGGGTCGAGCCGGGCGACGGTCAGGGTTTCATGACCCGCTGCGGCGAGGTCCTGGAGGTCATCAGCCCTCAGCACCGTGCCCTTGGCGACCTTGCGGCTGGCGCCCTGCAAGGAATGCGCGAGGATGGCGCCCTTGGCCTGTTGCAGCGGGACGGGTCCGAATCTCATGGCTGCTTGCCGCGCAGCACGGCGGTCATTTCGGCCAGAATGGACACGGCGATTTCCGCAGGGCCGGCGGCGCCGATATCAAGGCCGATAGGGCCGTGGATGCGGTTGATTTGGATTTCGCTGAAGCCGGCGCCCTGCATCCGCGCCACCCGGGCGGCTTGGGTTTTCTTCGATCCCAGGGCGCCGATGTAGAACACATCTGCCTTCAGGGCCGCTTGCAGTGCCGGATCGTCCAGTTTCGGATCATGGGTCAGCAACACCAGCGCGGTGCGGCTGTCGAGACCGAGCTTTGCCACCGCCTCGTCCGGCCAGTCGTCCATCAGCATCTCGCCGGGGAAGCGTTCCGGCGAGGCAAAGGCGGCGCGCGGGTCGATGATCACCACGTCATACCCCGCGATCCGCGCCATCGGCACCAGCGCCTGGGTGATGTGGACCGCGCCGACGCAGACCAGACGCAGCGGCGGGTTGTGAACGGCCACAAAGGTTTCGCCGTCGTCTTCCAGGCCTGAGCGGTCCAGGCGCATCCGGTCGGGGTATCCATCTCGGACCAGGCGGCGGGCGCCGGTGGCAAGGTTCACCTCATAGGCCACGGGCGTGCGGTTGGCGCGGGCCTCTGCCAGTTCCTGCAGCAGGTCCGTGGGCAGCGCCGAGCCGACCGGCTCCACCAGCACCTTGATGGTGCCGCCGCAGGCCAGGCCGACGGCAAAGGCGTCCGCGTCGCTGACGCCGAATTCCAGCAAGCGGTGGCGGCCGTCCTGCAGTGCATCAAGTGCTTCGGCCACCACGGCGCCCTCGACGCAGCCGCCGGAGACGGAGCCTTCGATCTTGCCATCTCCTGAGACCGCCAGCTGCGAACCGGTGCGGCGCGGGGCGGATCCCCAGGTCTGCACCACGGTGGCCAGCGCCGCTCCTGAACCGGAACGGTGCCATTCCAGGGCTGTCTCAGGCGCGTTCTCAAACGGGTTTGCGGTATGCATGCGGCGTCCTCCCCGCCGGTTTGCCCGGCTTTGAACCTCAAAGGTCGGGGTTTGGTGGCTTGGATTCAAGCGGGAAGTTGCGGCGTCCAAACAGAAAACACCCGCCGGACCAGGCGGGCGCTTGGGGTTTGCTTGGGTGCGGTGGTTACTCCGCCGGCTGCAGTTCAGCCTTTTGCGGCACCAGCCGCTGCGGCAGGGCAAAGGCCAGTGCGATGAAACCAAGGCCCAGAATGATGCCCAGCAGATCGCCGGGCAGCGCAGTCAGCCCCTCGTATTTGGCGCCTGGAACGGTGCCGAGGGTGACCTTGCCGCCCGCAATGCTGTCCAGCAGGCCGCTGGCCTTCCACGACGGGTAGGTCGCCATATAGGCAGCCGCGCCCAAGAGCCCGCCTGCGATGAAGAACAGCGCGTCCTTGCGGCCCGAAGCGGCGGCGACAACGCCGGTGCCCGGGCAATAGCCCGACAGCGCCCAACCGGCACCCAGCATCAACCCGCCGATGAAAACACCGGCATAGGCGGTCTTCACAGACATATGGCCGACATCGACAAGCCCCGCCATCTGGCCGCCGAACATCAGCACCGATCCGGTGCCGATTGCCAGCAGGATGGCTTTGGCGAGGTTCAGGTTGGTAAGGTTCAGCATCTTGCCGATAAAGCCGGGGTTTGACGCCCCGATCCGGTCCAGCACCGCACCAAAGGCAGCGCCGGTTACAATTGCCAATAAGATGGTTGTCATGGCTCAGGCCTCCTTTTTGAACAGCAGCAGCGAGACGGGGATGGCAGCGGCAAAGGCACCGGTGGCGAAGATATAGCCGGAGAGCGCGGTTTGCATCATGCCGGACATCATGTGCCCCGAGGTGCAGCCGCCAGCGAGGCGCGCGCCGTACAGCACGATGAATCCGCCCAGGAAAGCCGCGGCGTATCGTTTCATCCGGCAGCCGCCGAAGTTGGCACGCCAGAGCGCGGGGATTGTCCGCTCAGCCTGCGGGATGCCGCCGCGCAGCCTGGCCGACAGCAACCCGCCCAGCGCCATCGCCAGCACAAAAACAAAGCTGTAGTTCAGCGGGCTGGAGACGGCCCTGGCATATTTGCCGCCGGATTTTGCCAGATAGGCGTTGGTGGAGGTGGTGCCTTCGGCGGTTTCTGTCACCAGTCCGGGGAACACCGCATCCGCGATAATGCCGTCCAGGATCACAAATTGCGTTGAAACCCCGATGGGTTTGACCAGCAGCACCGCCAGAAAGAACACCAGCCCCAGCATGAGGCCTCCGGCTTTCCAGTTGAGAGTCATGTCAGCTCCTTTCGCACGTTACATTCTGATTTCAGAATATAACGCGGAAGCGGGGAGCGGATTGATCCAGATCAATTAACATTCCGTTTCTGGAATTCGTTAATCGAGCATTGCCACCAGCCTGGCTTTCTCGCCCGCATCGGAGGGGCTGGAGATCACCTGTGCCAGATCCTGCAGCGAGGCGATGGAATGGCCCGCGCGGAAACTGTCGGTATAGGGCAGCATGGCGCGGATGCCCTGCGCCCTTGGGGCAAAGCCGTCCCAGCGCAACAGCGGGTTCAACCAGATCAGGCGGCGCGACGACAGCTGCAACCGCTGCATCTCGCGGGCCAAAGCCTCCGGGTCGCCGCGGTCCAGCCCGTCGGTGATCAAAAGCACCACCGCGCCCTGCCCCATCACCCGGCGCGACCAGTCGCGGTTGAAGGCGTGCAGGCAGTCGCCGATCCGGGTACCGCCCTCCCAGTCCTGCGCCTCTGATCCTGCTGCGGCCAGGGCCGCGTCCACGTCGCGCTGATGCAGATGGCGGGTGATATTTGTCAGCCGGGTGCCGAAAGTGAAGCCATGCACCCTGGCCCAGCCTTGTCCATTTGCATTGGCGGCGGCGTGCAGGAAATGCAGGATGATGCGGCTGTACTGGCTCATCGAGCCGGAGATATCGCAAAGCACCACCAGATTTGGCCAGCGGATGCGGCGCTTGGCGCGGGCGATCTGCTGCAATTCGCCGCCCTGGCGGGCTGTATTGCGCAAAGTGCGGCGCCAGTCGGGACGTGTCCCCTGCACTGAGGCCATCAGGCGGCGCGACTGGATCGGTGTTACCGGCAGGGTGAGCTGCGCAAGGATGCGTTTGGCGGCGGCAATCTCTGACGTGCTCATCTGTTCGAAATCGAGGGTTCTGAGGCGTTCTTCGGCTGACATGGTGAGGGTGGTGTCCACCTCAACCTCGGTGCCGTCCTCATCATTGTCCGGTGTCTCCGGCTGGTCCTGCATACCGTCCAGCAGCGCCTCGGCCGCGCGTTTTTCCGCCGGTTTGGCGGCGCGGTCCTCCTGTACGCCGCGGATAGCGGGCAGCATGGCGGCCATCATGTGTTCCAGATAGCGCGGGTCGCGCCAGAACAGGCGGAAGACCTGGGCGAAGACCGCCCGTTGCTCGGGCTTGGTCACGAAACAGGCGTGCAAGGCCCAGTAGAAATCCGTCCGGCTGGTGAATCCTGCGGCGGCCACCGCCTGTACCGCATCCAGCACCCGGCCCGGACCGATCGGCAGACCCGCCTTGCGCAGGGCGCGGGCGAAATGGGTGAGGTTCTGGACCAGCTTGGGGTGGTCCGGCAGGGTGAACGGCGGAGTGTCAGGCACTAGGGCAGCTCATGGGGGCGCTGCCCCCAAACCCCCGGAGTATTTCTGGAAAGATGAACCATCAGGCCGCATCCAGGCTTGCCCGGGCCTGATCCAGGATGCGTTTGGCCTCGGAGCCGTGCAGGCGGGCGATGTCGTCCTGGTATTTGAGGATGGCGCCCAGGGTGTCTGCGATGACCTCGGGGCTGAGGGCGATCACGTCGAGGGCCAGCAGGCAATTGGCCCAGTCGATTGTTTCGGCGACCCCCGGTTTCTTGAACAGGTCTTCGGTGCGCAAGGATTGCACGAAGGCGACGATTTCGCGGCTGAGCTGCTGGCTGGCCTTGGGCGCGCGGGCGTTAAGGATTTCGACCTCGCGGGGGAAATCCGGGTAGTCGACCCAATGATAGAGACAGCGGCGTTTCAGCGCGTCATGCACTTCCCGCGTCCGGTTGGAGGTGAGGATGACGATCGGCGGCTCCGGCGCCTGGATGGTGCCAAGCTCGGGGATCGTCACCTGGAAATCGCTGAGCGCCTCCAGGAGGAAAGCCTCGAACGGTTCATCGGTGCGGTCGATTTCGTCGATCAGCAGGACGGGGGCGCCGTGCTCATCCGGGCGCATCGCCTGCAACAGCGGGCGTTCGATCAGGTAATCGGCGGAGAAGAGTTCCGCCTGCAGGGCGGCGCGTTCGGCGCTGCCTGCGGCCTCGGCGGTGCGGATGGCGACCATCTGGGCGGCGAAATTCCATTCATAGACGGCGCTGGCGGCATCCAGCCCCTCGTAGCATTGCAGCCGGATCAGGCGGCGGCCCAGTGCGGCGGCAATGGCCTTGGCGATCTCGGTTTTGCCGGTGCCGGCCTCGCCCTCCAGAAACAGCGGGCGGCCCAGTTTCAACGATAGGAACACCACGGTGGCCAGAGACCTGCCGCAGACATAGCCCTGCTCTGCCAGCATCTGCTGAACCTGACCGATGGATTGCGCCTGCTGCATGTTGTGCCTCCCTTTGCCAAGGTCAAAAGGCCATGCAGCGCGCCATCGGTCAAGCCGTGCGCTGCGAAGACGCTGCTGCGGCCGCGGGAAGGGTTTGTATTGCAGCGGCCTTTGGATAAGACTGGCGGCGAAGCGGAAAGAAAGCCGAGCCATGAAAAACCAACCCCTGAAGCGGTATCACCCGGCAGCGCAGCGCGGCGTCTTGGTCAGCGGGCAGGACTGAAGCCGATGCGGGTTCTGGCAATTCTGTGCGTGCGCAATGAGGGCGCGTTCCTGCTGGAATGGCTGGCCCATCACCGGGCTGCAGGGTTTACCGATTTCCTGGTGTTCTCAAACGATTGCCAGGACGGCACCGATCACATGCTGGACCGGTTGCAGGACATGGGTCAGCTGGTCCATGTCCGCAATGAAGGCCCGTATGACAAAGGCGGCATTCAGTTCACCGCATTGAAGCAGGCCGACCGGCATCCGCTGATGAAGCAGGCCGATTGGGTGCTGGTGCTGGATATCGACGAATTCGCCTGCATCAAGACCGGCGATGGCAAAGTGGCGGATCTGCTGGCGGCGCTGCCTGAGGCCGATGCGGTGACGCTGACCTGGCGGCTGTTCGGCAACGCAGGCGCCGTGCGGTATAAGGATGCGCCGGTGACCGCGCAATTCACCCGCTGCGCGCCGGAGGTCATTCACTGGCCATGGCGGGCGGTGATGTTCAAGACGCTGTACCGCAATGACGGCACCTACAGGAAATGCGGGGTTCACCGGCCCCGTGATATCCGCAGCGCGGCGCAGCTGGACAGCTTCCGCTGGTATGACTGCGAAGGCCGCGAACTGGGCAAGGCGTTTAAGACCAAGCGGCTGTTTTCCAATTACGGCCAGCCCAACGGGCGGCTGGCGCAGCTGAATCATTACCCGCTGGGGGCGATGGAAAGCTATGTGCTGAAGGCCGACCGCGGAAGGGTCAACCGGCAGGCGGAGCTGGGCATGGATTACTGGGTTGAGCGCAATTACTGCAGCGCCGAGGATACCTCTATTGCCCGTTACGGCACAGACTGCGCGGGTCTTCAGGCCGGGCTGATGGAGGATCCGGACCTGGCCCGGCTGCACCGCGGAGCAGTGGCCTGGCGCCATGCCCGGTTTGCCGGGCTGATGACACAGGAACCCTATCGGGCGCTGTTCGCGCGCCTGCTGATGACGCCCCCTGCCCGCCCGATAAGCCCGGCAGCCGCCGATCTGCTGCGCAGCTTTGCCATTCCGGACCAAGCCGCTCCGCAGCCTCCGGAGGACAGCAGCTGAGGCTTCGCTGCCGACACTGGCAAAAGGCCGCCGAAAGAACCGCGCGCTGCCTCATTCAGGCATGGGTTTTTCCAATTTTGGCCTTAATTGTCACCTAAATGTAAATCCAAACAGCAGGCAGGAACCCTTTGGGGCAAAGAGGACAGCAGGCATGCAGGACGGACTTGAAAATCTGGATGAAGACCTTTCCGGGCTGAAGCCTGCCCAGTGGAAGGCCCGGATGGCGGCCCTGGCCGAAGAGCATGGCATGTACCAGCCGCTTGGCGACAAGCATTTCGCCACTTTTATCGACCAGGGCAATACGCTTTTGGTAACGTTTGAAACCATGCAGGGCATTCATAACCTGTCGGATCAGGCGCAGCCGCTGGGGTTTGACCTGGTGAAGAACCTGGGCTGGTCGCATATGTGCGTGGTCTCGGACGGCGACACCTGGTTCCGCGAAGGCCGTATCTATGGTTTTTTCGACCAGCTGATCGACGACGGGTTTTTCGACGAATTCGACAAAGTGATCTTTTACGGTGCGGGCCCCTGCGGTTATGCGGCGGCAGCCTATTCGGTGGCCTCGCCGGGTGCGGTGGTGGTTGCGGTGCAGCCGCAGGCGACCCTGGACCCGCGGATGACCGAATGGGATGACCGGTTTGCCGATATGCGGCGCCTGTCCTTCACCGACCGGTACGGCTATGCACCCGACATGCTGGACGCCGCTGATCAGGCCTATGTGATCTATGACCCGCAGGAACAGCTGGACGCCATGCATGCCTCGCTGTTTGCACGCAAGAACGTGACGCGGCTGCGGGTGCCGCATCTGGGCGATGCGGTGCAGACCCGGCTGATCGAAATGGAGATGCTGTATCACATTCTGTCGCTGGCAGGCAGCCGCAAGCTGACCGGCGGCGCCTTTCACAAGCTGCTGCGCAGCCGCCGCAACAATTCTTTCTTCCTGCGCAATCTGCTGAAAAACCTGGAACGGCAGGACCGCCCGTTCCTGATGGCGCTGTTGTGCCGCAATGTGACCGAGCGGATGCGGGCCCCGCGGTTCCGCCGCCGCCTGCAGGAACTGGAAACCCGCGCCGAAGAAGGCGAGTTCACCTTTCCTGCAAAGCCCTGAGCGGCGCCTGTCCCGGGCGCATTCATCCGCTTCTTTTCTGCCCGCCTCTGTGCTAGGCGGGCAGCATGACCCAGACGCTGACCATCCCCCGCCCCGACGATTGGCACCTGCATCTGCGCGATGGCGCGATGCTGGAGGCCGTGCTGCCCGAAACCGCCCGCCATTTCGGCCGCGCAATCATCATGCCGAACCTGGTGCCGCCAGTGGTGACCGGGGCGCAGGCCGCGGCCTACCGCGACCGCATTCTGGCGGCGCTGCCCGCGGACATGGCGTTTGAACCGCTGATGACACTGTACCTGACCGAGGACACCGACCCCGCGGACGTCGCCGCGGCGCACGCCAGCGGGCTGGTCAAGGCCGTGAAACTGTACCCGGCGGGGGCCACCACCAATTCGGCCTCGGGCGTCAGCGATTTCAGCAAGGTGCGCGGCGTGCTGGAGAAGATGGCTGAGATCGGCCTGCCGCTGTGCGTGCATGGCGAAGTGACTGACCCCGATATAGATATTTTCGACCGCGAGGCGGTGTTCATCGACCGGGTCCTGGACCCGATCCGCAAATCCACCCCCGGCCTGCGCGTGGTGATGGAGCATATCACCACCAAAAACGGCGTCGATTATGTGAAATCCAATGCCGCGGATCTGGGGGCGACAATCACCACGCACCATCTGATCATCAATCGCAACCACATCCTGGTGGGCGGCATCAAGCCGCATTACTATTGCCTGCCGGTCGCCAAGCGCGAAGAGCACCGTCTGGCGTTGCGCGTTGCCGCCACCTCGGGCGATGCGCGGTTTTTTCTGGGTACCGATTCCGCGCCCCATACCGATCCGAACAAGGAAAGCGGCTGCGGCTGTGCCGGCTGTTTCACCGCCACCAACACCATGTCCCTGCTGGCGCATGTGTTCGAAGAGGAAGGCGCGCTGGACAAGCTTGCGGGCTTTGCCTCGGAAAACGGTCCGGCGTTTTACGGCCTGCCGGTGAGCAGCGAGATACTGAGCTTAGCCAAGAGCGATGCACCGGTGGTCTTCCCGGAGAAGATTGAGACCGGCGATGGGCCTGTCACCGTGTTCGATCCGGGATTTGATGTTCACTGGCGTGCGGAATAGCAACACCTGTTCACTAATCCTTTACGATCTTACCCCTTGCCCTTGCCCGGAATCAGCGCGCCCACTCAATTACTGGGCCAATAGTTCCCGCCAGCAATTGGCGCTGGCAATTTTCCGGTAAAGGGCAAGGGTATGACAACATTTACGTTCAGCGGGCTTCGGGTTGATTACGAAAACGGCGATGCTGTAGCGGCAAAAGAGACCGACGCATCGATTATCGTTTCCTCTGCGTCGTCGGCATTTTCCTATTCGATCACCGGCCATGATGCCGACGGTGTTGCGATCATCAATGTGTCGGACGATATTCAACAGGTCATCGCGGACGGAACGAACCTGGACGCACCGAATTTTCCGGTGGTATCGGAAGAAACCCAGATCACCCGTGTGACTTGGCCCGGCGGCACCAGCACGGTGCTGATCCTCGCCTTTGAAACCGGTGGAAACAGCGACACCGAGTTTTACTTTGTCATCGACGGGCCGCAGATACCGGATATCAGCACTCTGTCTGACTGGAATGATTTCGACGACTCGATCACCGGCCTGTCGGACCCCACCGGCGCCTATGGCCCGGGCCAGAGCATCGCTTGGTCGTCAATCGACGGCGCAACCACAAGCCAGGACGATGAATTCTGGGGCACTCCCGGCCGCAACATCTTTAACGGCGGCAAGGGAGACGACTATTTCTCCAGCTCCGACGGACGCGATACTTATAACGGCGGCGCTGGCAGTTTTGACCAGGTCTCCTTTACCGGGGACCCCAATGGCGTGACTGCGCATCTTGGCACCGGCAAAGCAACTGACGGCTGGGGCAGAACCGACACCCTGAAAAGCATCGAAGTGCTGCGGGGATCGGCTTTTGACGACAGTCTTAGCGGCAGCGGCAAAAACAACACCTTCCGCGGGGTCGAAGGCAACGACACCATCAAAGGCGGCAAAGGCCGCGATGAGGTCCGCTATGACCGCGACGAACGCTATGGCGGCGAGGACGGCGCAACTGTCAACCTGTCCAAAGGCTTTGCCATTGACGGCTTTGGCGACCGCGACACGCTGAAAAGCATCGAAAACGCGCGCGGTACTGACAGCGGCGACAAGATTACCGGCAGCAGCACCGGCAACCGCATTATGGGGCTGGCCGGCAACGACACCCTGTCCGGCAAGGGCGGAAGTGACACGATTTTTGGCGGCGGCGGCAAGGACAGGATCAATGGTGACGGCGGCAACGATCTGTTGTCCGGCGAAGGCGGTGCAGACCGGTTCATTTTCAAAGGCACGTTTGGTGACGACACGGTATCCGACTTCTCGACGGCGGGGCGCAAAGAAAAGATCGACCTGTCTGATGTCGCAACCATCAAGCACTTCCGCGATCTGAAGAACAACCATCTGTCCGAAAACGATGACGGCGATGCGGTGATCCGCGACAACCGGGGCAATACAATCACCCTGGAAGACATCGCGGTGGCAGACCTGTCCGGCAACGACTTTCTGTTCTGATCCCGAACCGCAGGTGCCGGCCTGAAAAGCCGGCGACGAAAGACAGTAAAAAGGCCTGTGCTCCGGCACGGGCCTTTTGTTTGCTATTTCAAACAGCTGGCGCTTTACACTTGAAAGACGAGCCTGCAAGTGTAGTTTCAACTTTGATTTAAATAAGTTCTTTTTGGGGTGAACACCTATGACGACCTATACGCTTTCAGGCTTCGGCGTCGGTAAATTTTCTTTGTTCGATCCTGCCGGGGGGGGATGGGTGCAGACCGGTCTGAAACTCAGACTGACGGTTCCGGATGGCGAAGGGTTTACGTTTTCGCCAACCCGGGTTCACGAAGACAAGGTTGATATCGAACCCGGTGATCACGTTTCCGGCCTGACGCGGACCCAAGGCGAGGCCGCTGACGGAACGCAGTATGGCACGCTGGACGCTGGATACTCGCTGTCGGAAATTTCGTGGGACGGCGGCAAGACCGTGGTTCTGACAATGCACAGCATGAGTGTTCACCAGGCTGTCTACGCGCTGAGCGGCGATCCGCTGCCGGAGATTGGCAGTTACAGCGACTACGCGGCCTTTGAAGGCTCGATCACCCAGCGATCCCCTGTCACCACCTCCCTGCAACCCGGTCAAGTCCTGGAGTGGGCCCTGGGCACGGTGGACGTTTCGCAACGCGACAGGCTCATCGGAACCGACCGGGATGATACGCTGAAGGGCGGTGCCGGGGCTGACACCATCAAAGGCGGCGCGGGCGACGACGTTGTGAAAGGCGGGTCCGGCAGCGACAAGCTGGCCGGAATTTCAGGCGATGACACGTTGTCCGGCCAAAGGGGCGAAGACAGGCTGAACGGCGGCAGAGGCAGGGACAGCCTGGATGGTGGCAGGGGGGACGACGCGCTGAAAGGCGGCAAAGGCCGGGATACGCTGGATGGCGGTGCAGGGCACGATACCCTGCATGGCGGCTCCGGGCGGGACACGCTCGATGGCGGCTATGGCGATGATCTTTTGACCGGCGGATCAGGCGACGACACTTTTGTGTTTTTTGACGTGTTTGGCGACGACACCATTACCGACTTTGATGCCTCCAGCAGCGGTGAAAAGATTGACCTGAGCACGGTGTCCAGCATCACGGATATGACCGATCTGCTGGACAACCACATCCGGGAAGACGGCGAAAACGTCGTGATCGAGGACGTACACGGCAGCACCATCACGCTGGAAAATGTGCAGCTGGCGGATCTGGACGAAACGGATTTCAATTTCGAATTGCCCGAATGGTAGCCTGTACTCGTTTCAGCCAAGCAGCCTGCCGGCATCGACACCCCTGCCCCCGTTGTTGAAACACTCTGGGCCTGCGAAGACTACCCAGCCCCCCAGGAATGGAACTTGGTCTGATCTGAACATCAGAGGGCAGCATTGGCCTGCTGCCCTTCCGGGGGTTCAAACCGGCGGCGTTCCGGTTTAAGGACAGCAAAACCGCTGCCGCAAAGGATGCCTGCCGCCATGATCCCATCGTCCTATCCGTCTCAAGAAGAAATCGCCCGCCTGTCGGCCCGGATGCTGCTGGAAATCGGTGCGGTGAACTTTAACACCGAGACACCTTATACGCTGGCCTCCGGCCTGCCCTCGCCCAGCTATATCGACTGCCGCAAGCTGATTTCCTTTCCGCGGATCCGCTCGACGCTGATGGATTTCATGACCGTCACCGTGATGCGCAACGCAGGCTTTGAAGCGTTCGACAATATCGCCGGCGGTGAGACTGCGGGCATTCCCTTTGCTGCCCTGGTCGCCGAACGCATGGCACTGCCGATGACCTATGTGCGCAAGAAGCCCAAGGGCTATGGCAAGAACGCCCGCATCGAAGGTGCGATGAGCGAAGGCGAACGGGTGCTGCTGGTCGAGGATCTGACCACCGATGGCGGATCGAAGCTGTCGTTTGTCGATGCGATCCGCGAGACCGGCGCCAGCTGCGGCCACACCGCAGTGATTTTCTATTACGACATCTTCCCGGAAACCACCAAGACCCTCGGCGATCACGGGGTGGAACTGCACTATCTTTGCACCTGGTGGGATGTGCTGGCCGAAGCCCGCGCGCAAGGCGCGTTCAGCACCGAGACGCTGGATGAGGTGGAAACCTTCCTGAAGGATCCGCGCGCCTGGCAGGACGCGCATAAATCCGCTTAACGCCAGGGAAAGCGTTACGGGGCGGCCTGTGGACAAAGCCGCCTCGAATCATATTCTGCGCCAATTGAGATGCAGATATAGACTTCTTCCCAGATCGCGCCACATCATATAGTCTGCATAGGGCAGGCATACTGGCCTTTCCGGTAAACAGCCCACAGGCCCCGTGCGGATATCCACAAGGGATCCACAGAGATTCCCAGATAGGAGAAACGCCCTTGGCGCCCTATAAGGCGGGCTTAGTGACGAGAGCAGTGATGAACGAAATTACCCCTTTCGACGGCGATATGCCGCCTCTGGCCCCGATGCCGGAACCTGCCGCACCGCAATCTGCGATGCCGGACAATGAACTGCCGCATTCGGTGGAGGCGGAACAGCAGCTCTTGGGTGCGATCCTGACCAACAACGAGGTCTATGACAAGATCGCGCTGATCATCGACTCGTCGCATTTCTATGATCCGGTGCATGCCCGGATCTATGAAGTGGCCGCGGCGCGGATTTCCAAGAACGCGCTGGCCTCGCCAGTGACGCTGAAGGCGTTCCTGGAAGACCACGAGGGGCTGAAGGAGCTGGGCGGTCCGGCCTATCTGGCCAAACTGGCCGGCGCGTCGATCTCGGCCTTTGCGGTGCGGGATTACGCACAGATGATCTACGATCTGGCGATCCGGCGCGAGCTGATCGCCCTGGGCCACAGCATTGCGGAAAAGGCGCGCCGCGTTGACGTGGCATCAGAACCTAAAGAGCAGATCGTTGAGGCAGAACAATCGCTGTATCAGCTGGCCGAACAGGGCCAGACCGAAAGCGGTTTCAAGTCGTTCCTGAAAGCCGTCACAGAAGCGGTTAATGTGACCAACGAGGCGTATCAGCGGGGTGGCGGCATGGCCGGCATCTCGACGGGCCTGATGGACCTCGACAAACAACTTGGCGGCCTGCATCCCTCGGACCTTCTGATCCTCGCGGGCCGCCCCTCTATGGGCAAGACATCGCTGGCGACCAACATCGCCTTTAATGTCGCCAAGGCCTATAAACGCGGGATAAAACCCGACGGTTCGGAGGGCGCACTGGACGGCGGCGTGGTTGGCTTCTTCAGCCTCGAGATGAGCGCCGAGCAGCTGGCCGGGCGTATTCTGGCGGAAGCGTCTGAGATTTCATCGCACAAGATCCGCCAGGGTGACATGACCGAAGGCGAATTCCGCCGCTTTGTGCAGGCGGCCAAGGATCTGGAAAGCTGCCCGCTGTTCATTGACGACACGCCTGCAATTCCGATTTCGCAGCTGGCCGCACGGGCGCGCCGCCTGAAGCGGACGCATGGGCTGGACCTTCTGGTGATCGACTATCTGCAGCTGTGCCGCGGCATGGCCGAAAACAGGGTGAACGAGATTGCCGAAATCTCAATGGGGATGAAGGCGATTGCCAAGGAATTGAACATCCCGGTGATCGCGCTGTCGCAGCTGTCGCGTCAGGTAGAAAACCGCGAAGACAAGCGCCCGCAGCTGTCGGACCTGCGGGAATCCGGCTCGATCGAGCAGGACGCCGACGTGGTGATGTTTGTGTTCCGAGAGGAATATTACAAGGAACGGGAAAAGCCGGGCGACCACGAGCTGGACAGGATGGAAGAGTGGAAGCAGGCGATGGAGAGCCTGCACGGCAAGGCGGATGTCATTGTCGGCAAACAGCGCCACGGCCCCATCGGCACCGTGACCCTGACATTCGAGGCGCAATTCACCCGCTTTGGCAACCTGGCCAAAGCCTGGCAGCAGGGGCAGGAAGACTACTGATCCCGGCCGGTTTGGACCTGGGTCCGGTCTACCTGTGCCAGGGCCTGGCAGATCACAGGATTGTCAGTGCCCCGGCACCAGCCCGGTCCGCCCCCCCGCTGGACCGGGCTTATTTGTTTGATGGCGGCGGAGCTCTGCCGCCATTCCGGTTTTTCCCACTTGACCTGCGGTCTCCCCATGTCATGAACACCGCATGAGCACGGCAAGATTGACAATCAACCTGGATGCGCTGGCCACCAACTGGCGGAATCTGGATGCGCTGACCACCTGCGAAACCGCAGCCGTGGTCAAGGCGAACGGCTATGGCCTGGATGCGGGCCGCGTCGGCAAGGCGCTGGCAAAGGCGGGCGCGCGCAATTTCTTTGTGGCGGCGGCGGAAGAAGGCGGCGCGTTGCGCCGTGCGCTTGGCCCCGGCCCCGGTATTTCGGTGTTTTCCGGCCATATGGCGGGTGACGCCAAGCTGTTGAAGGATTTCCAGCTGACGCCGATGCTGAACTCATTGGACCAGATGCTGCGCCATTTCGAGGCCCTGCCGGGCCATGCCTTCGGGGTGCAGCTGGACAGCGGCATGAACCGGCTGGGGATGGAGTATAGCGAATGGGCAGCGGTGGCCGAGATCGCCCTGGGCCAGAATCCGGTTCTGCTGATGTCGCATCTGGCCTGCGCCGATGAGCCCGGCCACGCGATGAACGCGCAGCAATTGCAAACCTTCCGCGATATGACCGACGGGCTGGAGATCCCCCGTTCGCTGGCCGCCACCGGCGGCATGCTGCTGGGCGCGGAATACCATTTCGACCTTTGCCGCCCCGGTATCGGGCTTTATGGCGGGCTGCCGTTCAAGGACGCACTGCCGGTGGTGCAGCTGGACCTGCCGGTCATTCAGCTGCGCGATCTGGAACCGGGTGAGACTGCCGGTTACGGCAACAGCTGGACAGCCAAGCGCCCCAGCCGCATCGCCACCGTCGCCGCGGGCTATGCCGACGGGCTGCACCGGGCGATGGGCAATGGCGGCATCCAGGTTTTTGCGGGCCGCACCCCCTGCCCGGTCGTAGGCCGGGTCTCGATGGATCTGATAACCGTGGACGTGACCGATCTGGCTGAGGTGCCTGAGGCGCTGTCGATCCTCAATGAGCAGCAGACCGTGGACACGCTGGCCGATGCGGCCGGCACCATCGGCTATGAAATCCTGACCTCTACCGGTCACCGCTATGCACGGACTTATCAGGGATGAACCCTATTGCCCTTCTGGCCCGGCTGGGCCGCACCGCATTGGCCGGGCTGTCTGCTGTTGGCCGCGCCGCACTGTTTGCACTGCGCGCCTTCAGCCATATGGTCCGCCCGCCCTATTACCCGCGCGAGCTGCTGCAGGCGCTTTTGAACATCGGCTGGCTGTCGCTGCCGGTTGTCGGTCTGACCGCGATCTTCACCGGCGGCGCGCTGGCACTGCAGATCTATGCCGGCGGCGCGCGCTTTAATGCCGAGGCGGTGGTGCCGCAGATCGTCGCCATTGGCATGGTGCGCGAGCTTGGCCCGGTGCTGGTCGGGCTGATGATTGCGGCGCGCGTGACCTCATCCATCGCGGCGGAGATCGCCACCATGAAGGTGACCGAGCAGATCGACGCGCTGGTCACACTTTCGACCCATCCGATGAAATACCTGGTCGCACCCCGCGTGCTGGCGGCGCTGATCACCGTGCCGGTGCTGGTGGGAGTCGGCGACATTATCGGCATCATGGGCGGCTATACGGTGGCGGTGCAGAACCTCGGTTTCAATTCGGCGGCCTACCTGAAAAACACCGTAGATTTCCTGGAGCCGCTCGACATTATCTCCTCTCTGGTCAAGGGCGCCGCCTTTGGCACCATCGCGGCGATGATGGGCTGCTATTACGGCATGCAGTCGGGCCGCGGCGCCCAGGGCGTGGGCCGCGCCACCAAAGGGTCTGTTGAATCCGCTGCAGTGCTGATACTGGCCGCCAACTTTGTTCTGACAGGGGTGTTCTTCTCGCTATGATCCGGACATGCGGGACACTCGCGTTAGCAGTCGTTCTGGCTGGCTGTGCTCAGCCGGAATATAGAATTGTGCGAGATAGCACTTTCAGCTCAAAAGCCCCTGCAGGTGTGAACGACGCCCGCCTCCGTTCAGTCGCCTTTGAAAAGCTGCACGGTTCCACTCGTTCTCAGGCCATTTCCTTCCTAGTGGAAGATGGCTTTCATTGCTCAAACGCAACTTGCACGTACGTCGCTAACTACAAGCGCAGCACTGCGGAAATCTGGTTTGGCCTCATCCCGCCCGGAGAGAAAGTGCTTGATGACCGGTATGCCTCCAAAATCACATATCAGGTCCAAGTTCTCAACGATGCCGTTCAAAGCCTTGAAGATGTCAGCGCGGATTTTCGCTTGGAACGAGGAAAAGTGCCATGGCATCGCAGCCCCCGCCCCACGGATTTTGAGGTGATCAATGATTAGAATGGAAAACGTTCGCAAATCCTTTGGCGACAATGCTGTGCTGAACGGCATGAACCTGGAGATCCCCAAGGGCACCTCGATGGTGATCATCGGCGGCTCCGGCACCGGAAAATCGGTGGCGCTGAAAAGCGTGCTGGGGCTGATCACCCCGGACTCAGGCGAGATCTATGTCGATGGCAGGCCGTCCGGATCCGGCGACCGCGACAAGTTCCTGGCGCGGTTCGGGATGCTGTTTCAGGGCGGTGCGCTGTTTGACTCGCTGCCGGTCTGGCAGAATGTGGCCTTCCGCCTGCTGCGCGGCGCGCTGAAACGCCCGGCTGAGGAAGCCCGCGGGATCGCAATTGAAAAACTGCGCCGGGTGGGGCTGAAATCAGACGTCGCCGACCGCCTGCCCGCCGAGCTGTCAGGGGGCATGCAGAAACGCGTCGGCCTGGCCCGCGCCATTGCAGCCGAACCCGAGATCATCTTTTTCGACGAGCCGACCACCGGGCTGGACCCGATCATGTCCGGCGTCATCAACGACCTGATCCGCGAGATTGTGGTGGAGATGGGCGCCACAGCGATGACCATCACCCACGACATGACCTCGGTCCGCGCCATTGCCGACAATGTGGCGATGCTGCACGGCGGGGTGATCCAGTGGACCGGCCCGGTTGGGGATATGGACCAGTCGGGCGATCCATACATGGAGCAATTCATCCACGGCCGCGCGGAGGGGCCGATCGAGGCGGTGCGGTGAAGGTTTAGGAGTGTTATTTTGAACGAAGACTTACTTAATGAATTTGAAGCTAGCCTGCAAAAACTGATGAAAGGCGATATTTCTGTTCGCAGACTAACTGCACTGCAAGCATACAGTTTTTTGTTTGATGACGATCTCAACGACATATTTGATGAATGCACAACCAAGTTATCTTCCTCAAGGGTAACAACTTCTCGTTCGTTCTACATCGAAAAACTCTTGGGAGTTGGCGACGCACAGCGGATAAGGAACAAGAGAGAAAATTTAGCCAACGACGTGTTACAGTCTTTCGAACTGGCACAGGACGATAGTGCAAGACTGTTGGCCCTGTGCAGTGAAATGAGAGACCTCAATAATTCAACAACTGAGTTGGACGATAAAACCAAAAACCGCATTGCGAAGCGGATCACTGCAATTGAAGCTCAGGTAAGATCGGGCCTCGGGATTTTGGACGTTGTTCTAAGCGGCGTGGCAGAAGTAGGCGAGGCCGCAGGCAAATTTGGTAACGACGTTAAGCCTCTGGTGGACCGGATGCGCGAAGTCGCTCAATTGGCACGATCAGGAAGCAACGATCCAGACGCCTTGCCCGCTCCTGACGAGATCAAAAAGCTTCCAAAGCCACAGAATGAAGAAGAAAGCTAACTTCACCTTTGCTAAATACTCCCGCCGGAGGCATCCGGCATCAGGCCATCGCTTGTCCGCGGGCGGAAGCGAAGCGCCCGCCCATGGGGGCGGACGGGCGCTGGCCGGGCCACTGCGTAACCCGGCCGGTGTAAGCTGCCGCCGTTTTCCCCCTTTCAATCACGGCGCAGAAGGCACAATTCTTGACCAACCCGCAGAAAACGAGCCGCCATGCCCCTCCGCCTCCTCACCCTCTCCCTCCTCATCCTCTACCCCGTCGCCTGGTTTGCGCCCTTAATGCGGGCCGGGCTGCTGCCGATCTTCGGCCTCAGCGAAATCTCGGTGCTTACGGGGCTGCAATCCTTATGGGGCAGCGACGCGGCACTAGCGCTGATCGTGACATTTTTTGCGATCTTTGCCCCCTACCTCAAAACCATCGGCCTGGCGCTGGTGCAGTGGGACCTGCTGGATACACGGGTGCAGCCTGTGCTGCATGTGCTGGGCAAGCTGGCGATGGCCGATGTTTTTCTGATTGCGCTTTACATCACGCTGGCCAAGGGGATCGGCCTTGCGACCATTGAAACGGCCTGGGGCCTGCACCTGTTCACGGCGTGCATCCTGTCTTCGCTGGGGCTGGGGATGCTGACTGAACGCACTGCAAAGATTGGCAAAACACCGGGCTGAAAGCTTGATCCGGCGCTGAACCGCTCCATTTCGTAGGGCCGAACACCTGTATCGCAGGGGTCCGGCACGCTGCGCCCGGTTGACGGGCGTCCCCCGCAGCCCGCCGGCCCTGCATCTGTTGCATTGCTGCTGGAGGGGGACCTATGTCCGGCGTTCAATCAATTCTGTTCACTGCCCAGACCGTATTCATGCGGCTGACGTTCCTGCTGATCTGCTTTGGCGCGCTGGCGGCACTTGCGGCCACCGGACTGTCGGCCACGGGCATCTGGCCCTGGCTCAGCCTGCAGGCCGGGGTTGGCGCTGAAATTTACCCGCAGGCCGGGATTGCCGCACAGATCACCCTGACGGCGCTGGCGGTGATGCTGGCTTTTTTCCTGCCTGCCAACGGGCGTATCCTGGCGCTGGAAACCTCGCACCGGCGGTTTTCGCTGCAGATGGAGGACGTGCTGCAGGCCTATCAGCTGGCCCATGCCGCCGACCGCGCCGGGATCTTTACCCTGGCATCAGAGTTCGACGCGGTGAAGGAGCGGCTCGCCTTTCTGCGGTCGCACCCCGATCTGGCCGGGCTGGAACCGCAGGTGCTGGAGGTGGCGTCGCAGATGAGCCAGGTCAGCCACGAGCTGGCAGAAACCTATTCCGACGCCAAAGTGTCCCGCGCCCGGCTGTTTCTGCAGCAGCGCCAGGAGGAGTTGGAGACCTTCAAGGCACGGCTGGAGGATGCCCAGATCGTCATGCATGAACTGCGCCAGTGGTCCCGCGATGTGGAGATCGAGGAAAGCATCGCCAAATCGCATCTGGGGCGGCTGCGCGGCGAGCTGTTCGAATTGCTGCCGGAACTGTCGGCGCAACTGCAAAGCCCGCCGGACGGGTCTGATCCGCATCCCGGCAGCGTTGTGCCGATCCAGCCGCCCCGCCGCGCGGACTGACGCGCTCTGCGCTCCTTGCGGAGGACGCGTCAAAGGGGCGCTGCCCCGGGCCCTTGGGGGCCTCCCCCGGGGTATTTTCAACCAAAAAGAAGCCCGCTTCTTCTGGCCCCAAATATCCCGGAGCGCGAGGCAGAGCCTCGCTTTTGCCGTGACAGCCCGCACCAACCGCGCGTCAAGGTTCACGGCCCTTGAACAAAACAGAAACATCTGCCACTGATCCGGCATGGCAAAAACATCTTTCTCCTGCTCGGCCTGCGGTGCGAGCTTCTCCAAATGGTCGGGCCGCTGCGAAGGCTGCGGCGAATGGAACACGATTTCCGAGGACAAGGGGCTCAGCTCCGGCCCCTCGAAGAAGTCGCTGGGCGTCAAACGCGGGCGCACCATCCCGCTGAGTGATCTTGCAACCCGCGAAACCCCGCCGCCGCGCGCCTGCTGCGGCGTGGGGGAACTGGACCGGGTGCTGGGCGGCGGCCTGGTGGCGGCCTCGGCCATTCTGGTCGGCGGCGATCCGGGGATCGGCAAATCCACCCTTTTGCTGCAAGCGGCAGCCCGGTTTGCCAAGGCCGGTGTCAAGACCATCTATGTCAGCGGCGAGGAAGCCAGCGCCCAGGTACGGATGCGGGCGCAGCGGCTGGGGCTGACGGATGCGCCGGTGCAGCTGGCTGCCGAGACCAACCTGCGTGATATTCTGACGACGCTGGAAGCTGAGAAACCGCAACTGGCTATTATCGACTCCATCCAGACCATGTGGTCCGACCACGTGGACAGCGCGCCGGGGTCGGTCAGCCAGGTGCGGGCTGCTGCGCATGAGCTGACCACCTTTGCCAAACGCAACGGGGTGTCGATCATCATGGTCGGCCATGTCACCAAGGACGGCCAGATCGCCGGCCCCCGCGTTGTTGAGCATATGGTCGACACGGTGCTCTATTTCGAGGGTGAGCGCGGCCATCAGTTCCGCATCCTGCGGGCGGTCAAAAACCGCTTTGGCCCGGCGGATGAGATCGGCGTGTTTGAAATGACCGGCGGCGGGCTGGCTGAGGTCATCAACCCCTCGGCCCTGTTTCTGTCCGAACGCGGCGAACCGTCGCCCGGTTCAGTGGTGTTTGCAGGGATCGAGGGCACCAGGCCCGTTCTGGTCGAGATGCAGGCACTGATTGCGCCCTCGCCCCATTCCCAGCCGCGCCGCGCTGTTGTCGGCTGGGATTCATCGCGGCTGGCGATGATATTGGCTGTCCTGGAAGCGCGCTGCGGCATCCCGTTTGCAGGTCTGGATGTCTATCTGAACGTGGCGGGCGGCATGAAGATCTCGGAGCCTGCGGCAGACCTTGCGGTGGCCGCAGCGCTGCTGAGCGCGCGGGAAGACATGGCTTTGCCCGCCGATACGGTGGTTTTCGGAGAAATTTCGCTATCCGGAGCCCTGCGCCCGGCCCCGCAGACCGAAAACCGGTTGAAAGAGGCGCAAAAACTTGGTTTCACGGCGGCGATTGCCCCTGGCGGCAGTAAAACTGTGTCCGTGAACGGTCTGAACTTGCGAAAGTCCAGCGATCTGGCCGGTTTTGTTGGCGAATTCTTCGGGGCCGGCTAAGGTCGCAAAAAATTTATCGCAGGCAAACGGGCGAGGGACATGGAAGGTTTCACAATCATCGACGGGGTCGTGGCCCTGGTCATCGTCGTATCGGCGCTGCTGGCCTATTCACGCGGCTTCGTGCGCGAAGCGATGGCCATTGCAGGCTGGATCGCCGCGGGCGTGCTCGCCTTTATCTTTGCGCCGCAGGTGGAACCCCTGATGGCCGAGATCCCGGTGATCGGCGAATTCATTGCCGACAGCTGCGAATTGTCGATCATCGCGGCCTTTGCCGCGGTGTTTGCCCTGGCGCTGATCGTGGTCTCCTTCTTTACGCCGCTGTTTTCCACCCTGGTGCAGCGCTCGGCGCTCGGCGGGCTGGACCAGGGCGCGGGTTTCTTCTTTGGCGTCTTGCGCGGCATTCTTTTGGTGGCGATAGCCTTCTTCCTCTACAATGTGGTGATGACCGGACAGAGCTTCACAATCGTTGACGAAAGCCGCTCGGCCGAAGTGTTTGAGCGTTTGATCGGCAAGATTGAGGAGCGCAACCCGGAGCAGGCATTGGGCTGGGTCACCGAGCAGTATGAAGCGCTGATCGGGTCCTGCGGTCAGTAATACCTAAGGATTACCACCTTAAGACAGACACGCGGGCGCCCCTTGGGCGCCCGTTTTGCTTTGATTTCAAAGCGTTCACACAGTTATCCACAAGCAGCCGGACTAGATGGTTAACGAGATAATCGATGATTAACGTCTTGTTAACCAAAAGGAATCACGTGCAGAGCGAGCAAAATCCGGATCATCAAACTTGCGGTAAATCTTAACAAATCCTCAGCCTGCCCCGTCAAACAGTTAACAATCCCCCTGAAATGGCCGCTTTTGTCCCGGAAAAATCGCGCCATCCCGAAATGGGACGCACGCCCGCCCCAATTTGGTCCCAATTCCGGGGCCTGATGGCTTCAACGGCAAAACGCCGGGCTAAGACGCTCAGAAGGGACGACACAATGCAGCTGGACCACACCACAGATTTTGCTGACTACCAGCCGGTTGATGTGCTGCTGCTGACCAATCCGCTGCCGCACACGCAGTCTGCGGCCCCTGCCCCGAAACGCAACCGTATCCGCAGCGGCGGCTTTCTGGCCGCAACGCTGGTGGAGACCGAAGAAGGCTTTAAGCAGGCCCGCGACGTGAAGCCCGGCGAGAAGGTGTTCACCTTTGACGGCGGCGCCCAGGAAGTGAAGGCGGTCCGCCACGCAGTGCCGCGCCTGACCACATGCATGCATGTCCCGGCCGGCGCCCTGGGCAACGATACCGACCTGATGCTGCCCTCGGACCAGAAAGTGGCGCTGGAAATGGACACTGCCGAGCGCCTGTTCGGCCTGCCGGTGGTGGTCACCAAGCTGATTGCTCTGACCGGTTACAAAGGCATCACCGCAGTTGCGCCCGAGCGTCTGGGCCGCATCCATTTCGAGTTTGAAGAAGAAGAGCTGGTCTGGGCCGAAAGCGGCATGCTGCTGCCCGCAGGCGATGTTGCTGAAGACTCCGCCTTTCACCAGCTGTCGCTTTCCGAGACCCGCCAGGTGCTGGCCAGCGACGAAGGCCGCGCCCTTTCAGCAACCGGTATGGGTGAAACTGACGCCCGCCTGCCGTCCCCGCTGGACAACCTGCTGGACCGTATTCTGGCAGCCTGATCACCGGGGCCAAGCCCCCCAAGACTTTTCCTCCCCCCCTCGGGCCCGTCTTTGTGCGGGCCTTTTCTTTGCAGGACGCGGCCACCGGGCGGGAAGAACAGCATCCTGACCGCAGAACGCAACTGGCTGACAACCGGCCGCATACCGCACAAAACCGGGAAAATGTTTCGCGCAGCAGCGTCATTTCAAAAAAAATTGCCCGGAATTTGAATGTGTGCCAGCATCAGCGCAGGCGCCGAGACGCATGACAGAACAAATGGCGCCCGTTTCAGGGAGGATTTGACGATGAATTTGCGGCCCGACCCCACATTCCATGCCACCCCCAGGCTAGCCATGGAAGCCCCGGCCGAGACGCTGGCTTTTACCCTTATGCTCAGCCCCGATGGTTCGCAGCCTGACGGGCTGGCGGTTGTCGATGTGGATCCCAAATCGGACAGCTACGGCGACATCGTGCATCAGCTGATCATGCCCAACAAGGGTGACGAATTTCATCATTTCGGCTGGAACGCCTGTTCTTCGGCGCTGTCGCCGCTGACCGGACACGCGTTTCTGGAGCGGCGCTATCTGATCATTCCCGGCATCCGCTCCAGCCGTATCTATGTAATCGATGTTAAGGAGCCGCGAGAGGCGAAGATCCACAAGATCATCGAACCCGAAGAACTGTTTGCCAAAACCGGCTATTCCCGCCCGCACACCATTCATTGCGGGCCTGAGGGCATCTATGTCTCGACCCTGGGCGGCGGCGGCGAAGACGGCACTGACGGGCCGCCGGGCATCTTTATCATGGATTGCGAGACTTTCGACATTCTGGGCCGTTATGAGATGGACCGGGGCGCGCAGGACAAGCATTATGATTTCTGGTGGAACCTGCCGCGCGATTACATGGTGAGCTCCGAATGGGGCCTACCGCCGCAGTTTGAAAACGGCATCGTGGCCGAAGATCTGCTGAGCAACAAATACGGCCATTCGATCCATTTCTGGAATCTGCGTGAGCGCAAGAACGTGCAGACCATCGACCTGGGTGAAAACCACCAAATGGCGCTGGAAATCCGGCCCGCGCATGATCCGTCCAAAGATTATGGCTTTTGCGGCGTGGTGGTGGATACCACCAACCTGCAGGGCGCGATTTTCACCTGGTGGCAGAAGGATGACGGCACATTCGAGGCCAAGAAGACCATCACCATCGACCCGCGGCCCGAAAAACCCGAAAACCTGCCGCCGCTGCTGCAGGGGTTTGAGGCGGTGCCGCCATTGGTCACCGATATCGACCTGAGCCTGGACGACAAATACCTGTATGTGGCGTGCTGGGGGTTGGGGGAAATGCATCAGTATGATGTTTCTGACCCGATGAACCCCAAGCTGGCCGGCAAGGTTGAATTGGGCGGTATTGCCCGCGGCGCCAAGCATCCGAACGGCAAGAGCTTTGCCTATGGCCCGCAGATGGTTGAGATCAGCCGCGACGGCAAGCGGGTCTATTGGACCAATTCGCTTTATTCCACCTGGGACGACCAGTTCTATCCTGATGACGAAGGCGGCCAGATGGTGATGGCCAACGTGGGTGACGGCGGCGGGCTGGAGCTGGATAAGGATTTCTACATCGACTTCCCCAAAGGCTACCGCAGTCATCAGATCCGGCTGGAGGGGGGCGACTGCTCTACCGACAGTTTCTGCTATCCCTCCGTCTGACGGGTGACGGAACCCTCAACGGCGGCGGCCCTGTGGTGGGCCGTCGTTGCCTCGGGGCTTTATCACGGGGTGAACCCGGGGATGGGATGGCCGCTGGCGGTCTCTTCTGCGTTGATGGAGCGCCGCAAAACCAGCCTGTTCAAGGCGCTGCTGGCGCTGGCCTTTGGCCATCTTCTGGCAATGACTGCGATCCTGCTGCCGTTTTCGGCGCTGCTGTGGCTGACGGAATGGCATGTGGAAATCCGCATCGGTGCGGCCTGTCTGGTGATTGCGCTGGGGGGGTATCTGCTGATCAACCGACGACATCCCCGCTTTCTGGCGCGGGTGCCGCCGTCGCGGCTGGCGCTGTGGTCGTTTCTGGCAGCGATGGCGCATGGCGCCGGGCTGATGCTGGTGCCGGTCTATCTGGGTCTTTGCGGCCCGGACGAAAGTGCAGGCCACGCCGCCGCCTTTACGCTGATGGGCCGCAATGCCGGTATCGCCGTCACCGTGGCCCTGGCCCATACCCTTGCCATGACCGCAGCCGGCGGCGGGCTGGCGCTTGGCGTTTACCACTGGCTGGGGCTGAAGTTCCTGTCCAAGGGCTGGTTCAACCTGGATCTGGTCTGGGCGCTGAGCCTTATTCTGGTGGGGGCTGTTTCATTGCTGACGCTGCATTGATGCCGCCGCCGGGAACATCCCTCCCCGTCCCCGTTGCCGCGGTGCGGCATCGGATTTGTGATCCTTTGATGACAGCCGCGGCGAAAGGCACTATGTGAGGGCCGGAACAGGAAACGGATTCGGAGCCACACCGCCTTGCCGCTGCTGCAGACGCTGCCCGCCTGCCCTTGTGGATCTGACCTGACGCGCATGGCGCCGGGCTTTGGAGACGCATTCGGCGCCTTGGCTCCGGCCGGTCTGCCGGCATGGCCGCTTGGCGCGGCTTGGTCAGCCGGATTGGCGCAAGCGACGCAAAATGCGCTAGACTGCCATCCGAGCCGCTTCCTTCAGCAACCGAACAGCAAAGCCTAAGTGGGATTGGAGCCAGCCAATGTGCGGGATTTTGGGGATCGCAAGCCGGGACACAGATGTCTTTGCGGAGATATATGACGGGCTGTTGATGCTGCAGCACCGCGGCCAGGACGCCTCGGGGATTGTGACCTACACCGGCGAGTTCTTTCGCGAGCGCAAGGAAAACGGCCTGGTCAAGGATGTGTTCGGCCCGCAGGATGCCGACACCCTGACCGGCAAGACCGGCATCGGCCATGTCCGCTATCCCACCGCGGGCTCGCTGAGTGCGGCCGAAGCGCAGCCGTTCTTTGTGAACGCGCCTTATGGCATCTATCTGGTTCACAACGGCAATATCACCAATACCGCCGAGCAGCGCGAAAAGGTGACCGGTAAGTACAGCCGCCATCTGCGCACCACGTCCGATTCCGAAATCATGCTGAACGTGCTGGCCGACAAGGTGGCTGACGCGATCAAGGTCAACGGCAATGCGGAACCCGTCCGCAACATCTTTGCCGGTGTGAAGATGACCATGGAGCGGATCCAGGGCGCCTATTCGGTGCTGTGCATGATCGCCGGTGTCGGCATGCTGGCGTTCCGCGACCCCAATGGCATCCGCCCGCTGTCCGTGGGCAGACGCCCGGCACAAAGCGGCGGCGAGGATTTCTGCTTTGCCTCCGAAGACGTGGCGTTCGGCATCAACGGGTTTGAAAAGATCCGCGACGTAAAGCCGGGCGAGGCCATTCTGGTTGATCTGGACGGCAACATGCACAGCTTCCAGGCGGTCGAGGGCAAGCTGACCCCCTGTATTTTCGAATATGTCTATCTGGCGCGGCCTGATTCGATGATGGACGGTGTGTCGGTCTACAAAACCCAGCTGCGCATGGGCCAAGCGCTGGCCAAGCAGATCCAGGACGCGGGACTGGAAATCGACAGCATCATCCCGGTACCTGATTCGGCGCGCCCCGTGGCGCTGGAAGTCGCCAACTCCACCGGTATCCGCTACCGCGAAGGGCTGGTGAAGAACCGCTATGTGGGCCGGACCTTTATCATGCCGGGCCAGGCAGAACGCCAGAAGTCGGTGCGCCGCAAACTGAATGCCATCCCGCTGGAGTTCAAGGGCCGCAACGTGCTGCTGATCGACGATTCCATTGTGCGCGGCAACACGATTAAAAAGATCGTGCAAATGTGCCGCGATGCGGGCGCCAAGAAGGTCTACATCGCCTCTGCCTCACCGCCGGTGAAATACCCGAACGTCTATGGCATCGACATGCCGACCAAGCACGAGCTGATCGCAAACGGCCTCAGCATCGACGAAATCCGCGAAGAGCTGGGCGCCGATGCGCTGTTCTACCAAAAGCTCGACGACCTGATCTGGGCGGCGCAGGAAGGCAACCCGGACATCCAGGGCTTTGACTGCTCCTGCTTTGACGGCAACTACATCACCGGGGTGACGGCTGAATACCTGGATGCGCTGGAAGGCAGCAGCCGGGTCAGCGCCAAGATCCAGGACATGCCGGCCCCCGGCGCCTCCTGGAACGCCTCGAAACTGGCGACCGGCTGAGGCTGGCGTCCCCGCGTTTCATGGGGGTTTGAACTTCCGGCCTCATCCGCGTATGAGGGCCGCCAACAGTGCATGGGGAGGCGCTGGCCGTGACGGCCCGCGCCTTTTCCTATGCTTCCAGATGAAAGGCCGCCTTTTGGACGCGCATCTTGCCCGCATGCTGACCTCTCCGCGCCAGTGCCGCTGCTGCGGCGCTACCTTTGCGCAACTGCTGAGCCTCAGCTGCGACCGGCCCGACATCTGTTCCGAGGATATGGAGGTGGAGGACAACTCTGCTGTGCTGGCCACCCGCGGCGATATTCTGACGGATGATTTCTGCCGCCTTGGCGAATTGCGTTTTATCCGCGCGGTGCTGGCAGTGCCATTGGCAAACAGCCGCGGCGAGGAGTTCATCCTGGGCACCTGGGCCAGTCTCAGCCGCGATGATTTCGATGCCTATCTCGACTTGTTTGAGATGCGCGAGACGGAAAAGCTGGGCGACCGCCCGGCCTGGCTGGCCAATGCGATCCCGCCCGACATGCCGGTGCCTGCGGGCTGCATGCTGGAGATGCGTCCCGGCGGTGAATATCCTGAACTAAGGGTCACCGAGCAGAACCATCCGCTCTATCCGCTCCAAAAGGACGGCGCCGACCTGGAGGAGCTTCTGGAGCTGCTCTATGCCTATGGGCACGACCTGCCGTCGCTGGTTTATGACGCCTGAACGGGCACTGCGGCACCGGGTCTCGCGGTCCCGTTGCAGCCGTCCGCGGCTTCCCGCCGATACAGATGCCGCCGCGCCGGTTGCGGCTTGATACGCAGCCTGCGGCAGCCCAGATACGTCCGGATTAATGAGGAACGGACGGTATGTCGAACACAGAGACCGAGGCCGGCACCTCTGCCAAAGTGGCAGGGCTTGCGACTCAGACCAATGCAATGAACCGCGGCAACCTGAGCCTGCTGGGGCTGTTCGGTCCAGAGGACAGTATGACTGCACTGATCCGGCTGCCGTCGGGCCGCACCCGCAAGGTGTCGCGCGGCAGCCGCCTGTCATCGGGCCAGGTGGTGGCAATAGACGCCAAGGGGCTGATCCTGAATTCCAAGGGCGAAAGCCAACGCCTTTCCATGCCTGGCGGCTGAAGCAGCCCGGTTCCGCAACACAAATTTCTTCGAAGAAATTTGCCGGGATTTTTCCAAAATTCCTGGCCTGGTCCGCCGCCCCTTGACCTGCCCGAGCGCGCAGCCCACAAGACGTGCCATGACAGATAAAATCGCTCTCATCACCGGCGCGTCGCGCGGCCTTGGCAACGCCCTGGCCGAGGCGCTTGCGCCCACCCATCACATTGTTGCCGTGGCCCGCACCACCGGCGCGCTGGAAGAGCTGGATGACCGCATCAAGGCCGCAGGTGGCTCTGCCACCCTGGCGCCGATGGACATCACCGTGCCCGAGGCGATGGCAACGCTCTGCCGTGGCATCCACGACCGCTGGGGCAAGCTGGACCTGTGGCTGCACACCGCGATCCACGCAACCGCGCTTTGCCCGGCGCCTTCTGTGGCTGCCAAGGACTGGACCAAGGCCGTGGCTGTCAACGCCACTGCGACCTCGGTGCTGATCCCCTATGTCGCGCCGCTTTTGGGCCAATCGGGCCGCGCAGTGTTCTTTGATGACGCACGCGCGGGCGAGAAGTTTTATGGCACCTATGGCGCCACCAAGGCGGCGCAGATGGCGCTGGCCCGCAGCTGGCAGGCGGAAACCGGCCGCACCGGCCCGCAGGTGCGGATCCTGGAGCCGCAGCCGATGGCCACAGCCCTGCGCGCCCGTTTCCACCCGGGCGAGAACCGCGATGCACTGACCCCGATCCAGGTCGAGGCCGCGCGCCTGCTGCCGCAGATCCTGGCAGACTGACGCTGACTGTCAGCCCGCGCCGCGCGCCAGCGCGGCGCCCGGCCCAACGCCCGGGACGGCATCTTTGATGCAGGCCCAGGGGGCGGGAGCGCCCTGTCCGGTCTGTTGCCTCCCTGCCCCGCTTTGCGGCTGATCCGGCTTCACTCTGCGAAACCCTTGCCCCGTTCCGGCACAGGTCCTATTCAATCGAAAACCCGGTTGAACACGGCAGGCAGACACCCCATGCGCATACTGATCACCAATGACGACGGCATCAGCGCCGAAGGGCTGAAGGTCCTGGACGCCATCGCCCATGAGGTCGCAGGCCCGGACGGCGAGGTCTGGACCGTGGCCCCGGCGTTTGAACAATCCGGCGTCGGCCATTGCATCAGCTACACCCGCCCCACCATGCTCAGCCAGCTGGGCGAGCACCGCTTTGCCGCCGAAGGCTCGCCTGCCGATTGTGTGCTGGCGGGCGTTCATGTGGTGATGCAGGGCGAAAAACCCGACCTGGTGCTGTCCGGTGTGAACCGCGGCAACAACTCGGCTGAAAACGCGCTCTATTCCGGCACCCTTGGGGGCGCCATGGAAGCCGCACTGCAGGGCATCCCGGCGATGGCGCTGTCGCAGTATTACGGCCCTGCCAACCGCGAGACGGACAATCCGTTTGAGGCCGCCGCCGCGCATGGGGCTGCGCTGGTGAAAAAGATCCTGGCCGCCCAGCCGCAGGACGGGCAGGACTATATGCTGTTTTACAATATCAACTTCCCGCCGGTCCCGGCCGCAGAGGTGAAGGGGGCCCGCGTGGCCACCCAAGGGTTCCGCCGCGGCAGCCATTTTTCCGCGGAAGAACAGCTGTCGCCCACCGGGCGCCGCTGCCTGTGGATCCGCGGCGGCAACCAGCAGGTCGAGACCGCCGCCGGTTCGGACGCCGCGGTCAACCTCGACGGTTATATCTCTGTCACTCCGATGCGTGCCGACCTGACCGCGCGCGATGCATTGAACGCGCTGAAGGCAATTGAATGAGCGGCCCCGATCCCGAAACCAAGATGCAATTCCTGTTCTCTGTGCGTTCGCGCGGGGTGACGGAGCAGCGGGTGCTGGAAGCCATCGAAGCGATCGACCGCGGCATGTTTGTGCGCGGCATCTTTGCTGAACGCGCCTATGAGGACGTGCCGCTGCCGATTGCCTGCGGCCAGACCATCTCGCAGCCTTCTATCGTGGGCATGATGACCCAGGCGCTGCAGATCTCTCCGCGCGACACGGTGCTGGAGGTCGGCACCGGTTCCGGCTATCAGGCGGCGATCCTGTCAAAGCTGGCACGCCGGGTCTATACCATCGACCGCCACGCAAGGCTGGTGCGCGAGGCGCGGGCCGTGTTCGAGCAGCTGCAGCTTGCCAATGTGACCTCGCTGGTCGGCGACGGCAGCCACGGCCTGAGCGAACAGGCGCCGTTTGACCGTATCATCGTGACCGCCGCCGCCGAAGATCCGCCAAGCCCCCTGCTGGCGCAGCTCAAGACCGGCGGCATCATGGTGCTGCCGGTGGGGCAATCCGACCATGTGCAGACCCTGATCCGGGTGCGCAAAACCGAAGACGGGCTGGACTATGACGAGTTGCGCCCGGTGCGCTTTGTGCCGCTGCTTGAGGGATTGGGCAAGGACACGTAAACTACCGGCGGATTTCAGCCGCCCCCCGGACGGCATGGGCTATAGTGATTGACGCGAGCGAACCCCCGCGAAAAAGGGGAAGCGTGTTTTGAGGAGAGCAAAATGACCCGGACCCCCCCCAACCGGACCGCATTCCGCGGCCTGCCCCGTGCAAGGCTGCTGGCCGCATTGCCGCTGGCCGGGATGCTAACCGGGGTGCTGGCCGCCTGCCAGGGCCCGCTGGACTACGATCTGCGCGGCCAGTTGGGCGCCTTTAACACGGCAGGCGCGGCGCAGTCTGCAACCGCGAACCGGCCTTCGCCGGATGCCCGCGGCCTGATCTCCTACCCCTCTTATCAGGTGGCGGTGGCGCAGCGCGGCGATACGGTTTCGGACGTCGCGGCCCGCATCGGCCTGCCGCCTGCGGAAGTGGCCCGGTTCAACGGCATGGAAACCGGTGACAAGATGCGCCAGGGCGAAGTGCTGGCGCTGCCGCGCCGCGCGCCGGACAGCCTGCCTGGCAGCGCCACTGCGGGATCCGTCGATATTGCAACGCTGGCGGGCCAGGCCATTGACACCGCGCCGCTGACCTCGCCCAACCCCGGTTCCGTCACCCCTACTGCAATCCAGCCGGTGCCCAAGCCGCAGCCGCCCAAGGTGCAGGCCGGCCCCGAGCCGGTGCGCCACAAGGTGAAACGCGGCGAGACCGCCTATACCATCTCAAGGCTTTACCAGGTGCCGGTGAAATCGCTGGCGGAATGGAACGGCCTGGGCAGCGATTTTGCGGTGCGCGAAGGCCAGTTCCTGCTGATCCCCTTGAAAGAAGAGCCCGCACCCCGGCCGGCCCCAGCCGCTGCTGCCGTGGCAGTCACCGAACCGGGGGCCGGTTCCGAAACGCCGGTGCCGCCAAGCGCCAGCCAGCCGTTGCCGGAGGAAAAGGTCGAGCCCGCCGCTGTCAAACCTGCGGCGGAAACCCTGCCCAAGCCGGAGCTGCCCAAACCCACCCGCGCCAGCAGTGCTGCCATGGCCTATCCGGTGCAGGGCAAGATCGTCAAAACCTACTCCAAGGGGCGTAATGACGGTATCGACATCGCTGCCGCTGCCGGTGCGCCGGTGAATGCCGCCGAGGCCGGAACTGTGGCTGCGATCACTAAGGATTCCAATAATGTGCCGATTGTGGTGATCCGCCACAGCCAGAAACTGCTGACGGTCTATCAGAACGTTGGCAATATCACCGTGAAGAAGGGCGAAAGCGTGGTCCGCGGCCAGCGCATCGCGTCGCTGCGCGGCGGCGACGATGCCTATGTGCATTTCGAAGTGCGCGACGGATTTGAGAGTATCGACCCGCTGAGCTACTTGAACTGACGGCGGTAAGGACCTGCGAACAAACGAAAGCCCGGCAAAATCGCCGGGCTTTTCTTGTTTCGGGTTTTGCGGGGCTCGTTGCGGCCTATCGCAGCGCCACCCCGTGCCGCCCGGCCAAGTCGGTAAAGAACTGCCAGGCCACCCGGCCCGACCGCGCGCCGCGGGTCGCCTGCCATTCAATCGCCGCCGCCCGCAGCTCCTCTGCATCCGCCTGGACGCCGTAAGCTGCGCAATAGCCCGCAATCATCGCCAGATATTCGTCCTGATCACACGGATGGAAACCCAGCCACAGGCCGAACCGGTCCGACAGCGACACCTTCTCCTCCACCGCTTCCGACGGGTTGATGGCGCTGGAGCGTTCGTTCTCAATCATGTCCCGCGGCATCAGGTGGCGCCGGTTCGAGGTGGCGTAGAACACCACATTTTCCGGCCGACCCTCGATACCGCCGTCCAGCACCGCCTTGAGGCTTTTGTAATGCTGGTCGTCATGGCTGAACGACAGGTCGTCGCAAAACAGGATAAACCGGTTCTCCGAACCGCGCAGGTGGTTCAACAGACGCGCCACCGAGGGCAGATCCTCGCGCTGGAGCTCCACCAGTTTCAGCTTCGGGTGATCGGCCGCCAGCGCGCCATGCACGGCTTTGACAAGGCTGGATTTCCCCATCCCCCGCGCGCCCCACAACAACGCGTTGTTAGCGGCGGACCCTTGGGCAAACCGGCGGGTGTTTTCCAGCAGCGTATCGCGGGAGCGGTTGATGCCGACCAGCAGATCCAGATCAACCCGGTTGACCTGTTCCACCGCTTCCAGACGCTCCGGCCCAACATGCCAGACAAAGGCGCGGGCCGCGTCGAAATCAGGTGTATCCAAAGGTGCCGGCGCCATCCGCTCCAGCGCCTCGGCGATACGGGTCAATGCGATCTGGTCCATGGGGTGCCTCCGTCCGTCAGTTGCCGGATTTCAAAGCATGTTCCAGGCGGGGCGGCAAGAGCGGAGAGACAGGGAGCATGGCCGCAAGCCTAGGCCATGCTTTTTCTGCGTGCGGCCATTCTGCGGCCATCCCGGATGTTCAAGCCCATCATTGCAAGGTTCAGCGCACCGGCTAACAACTCAATGCCCTGCACGACGATGAAGGCAACGTCAAAATTTCCGGCGCTTGCCCGTGCCTCAAGAAAGAATGCTGCCGGCAGGAGAACCAGCACTCCATTTGCGGCAATAAGGGGCATGCGCTTCATTTTTGCACGGGCCGGGGCATCCTTGCGCCGGCGTCCGATCGCCATGCCAGAGCCCCCGGCAAGGACCATCGCCGGGATCAGCGCAAACATTCCCATTAGGATTCTGGATTTGACCAGAGCAATGGTTTCCGGTGTTCCCAAAATCTCGCTGAGCACTGTGGACGTCCAGAACGTCAGGATAATCAGGAAGGCGGCAACACCAGCGGCTGCATGGATTTTCTGTTTCATTTCAATCTGATCCGGAATAAATCAAGCGACACAATGATTGGCGACAGCCAATTTTTTGAAGAGATGCGGCTTGGCGGTTGCGCTTTCCGGGTACTGTGCAATGCGGCGTTGGAATTCGGGGTGCATGAATGCCGCGCGAAAGCTTTGCACGTCCTGCCAGACAGCATAGTTCACATAGGTCGCGCTGCCAGCGATACCCTTGTGCATCTGTGTCGAAATGTACCCGGGCTGCGCCTTCATGAAATCAGCGTCATGCGCCCAGGCATCCAACAGGGCTTGCTCGTCAGCCGGGTCGATGGTGAACAGGTTCATCAGAACAACCGGGCCTTCTTCGGCATCCATCTGTTCGGCAAGTGTGACGGCGGCGTCAAGTTCTGCAATTCCAGGCATGCTGGCTCCTTTCACATTAACATAGCATGCTATGTATCATTGCATAGCATGCTATTCAAGTGCAGATCTGACACATGAAATTCGAAAAACAAACCTCTGCGGGTTATCTGGTGAATCACACCGCCCGCCTGTTTGCCGCCGGTTTGCAGGAACGTATTACCCCGCTTGGGATTACCATTGGGCAATTCCCGATTCTGCTGGAACTCTGGGTCAAAGACGGGGTGACCCAGCGCGAGCTGCTTGAAAAACTGGCGTTGGAACAGGCGACCCTTGCAAACACGCTGAACCGCATGGAAAGAGACGGGCTGATCGTCAGGAAGAAACACCCGTCGGACGCGCGGTCACAGCAAATCTGGCTGACTGCAGCAGGACAGGCTCCGCGGGACAGCGCATATCAGGCCGCCAACGCACAGAACGAGCAATCCCTTGCCCCTTTGTCAAAGGAGGAGAGAGAACAGTTCAAGGGGCTGATGCGCAAGATAATCAGCGCTGCGAACAAGGGCTGACTGCGGACGTCAAGGCCGGAGACCTGATTTCACTGCCATAGATCAATTCTCGCAGAAAGGAAAAAGGCGCACCGTTGCCAGCGCGCCTTTCTGTTTCATGCCATCGCCGGCCTACTTGTCTTTGCCGTCTTCAGCTTCGAATTCAGCCATCATCGGATCGTCGGGATGGGCGTCCATCTCGTCCGCGCCATCATCCTCATCGTCATAGTACCCCTCAGCGCGCAGCTTGGCTTCACGCTTGACCTCAACCCGGCGGACCAGGAAGATCGAGATCTCGTAGAGGCCGTAGACCACCACAAACAGGATCACTTGCGTGATCACATCCGGCGGCGTCACCAATGCTGCCAGCACCAGAATCGCCACCACCGCATATTTGCGGACGGCGCCCAGGCCGTCGGCGCTGACCAGCCCGGCCTTGCCCATCAGCGTCAGCAGCACCGGCAGCTGGAAGCACAGGCCAAAGGCCACGATGAACTTGATGGTCAGGTTCAGATATTCCTGCGCCGAGCCCTGGAAGACCACGCTAAGGCCCTGGTTCACTTCCTCGCCGGTGACAGCTTCGCCGCTGGTGCCGAACTGCTGGAACCCAAGGAAGAAGTCATAGGCCAGCGGTGTCACCACGTAGAAGGCAAAGCTGGCGCCCAGGATGAACATAAAGGGCGAGGCAATCATGAAGGGCAGGAACGCGCCCTTTTCATTCTTGTAAAGCCCCGGCGCCACAAAGCGCCACATCTGGAAGCCGATATAGGGAAATGCCAGGATAAAGCCGCCCAGGAAGGAGATCTTGATCGCGACAAAGAAACCCTCCTGCGGGCTGATGAAGATCAGCGCACAGTCCTGTCCGCCCTCGGCCAGCACCTGGCACAGGGGCGCAGTGAGAAAGTTGAACACCGGCGTCGCAACGGTAAAACAGATCACCATACCGACGATAAAGGCCGCAACCGAATGAATCAGCCGGTTGCGCAGTTCAGCCAGATGCTCGATCAGCGGCGCGGTTGAGTCGTCGATCTCATCCGTGTTGCTCATGATTTGGCCTCTTCTTCCGTTTTCGGCGCCGCAGGCTTCAGCGCCGCCTCGGCTTCCTCGGCCTTGGCCAGCGCCGCTTCGGCCTCGCGCGCCTTGCGTTCAGCTGCGGCACGCGCAGTAGACGCCTGAATCTTCTTGGCGTCCTCAGCCCGCTCAGCAGCCAGCTTGCCGGTTTCGCTTTCGGGGTCGAATTTGGTCGGGTCGATCGATTTAGCCATTTCCTGCGCTGCCTGTTTCACCCCGTCCATGGCAGAGCCCATGGGGTTCGATGCAGCCTTGAGGCCCTTGGCCATATCGTTGACCCCGGCCTCATCCGCCGCGTCATGCATCGCCCGGCTGAATTCGCGCGCCATCCCCTTGGCCTTGCCCACGAACCGCCCCACATTTCGGAACAGCACCGGCAGGTCCTTGGGGCCGACGACGATCAGCGCGACCACGCCAATGACCAGCAGTTCGGTCCACCCAAGATCAAACATAGACGGTTATGCCTTGTCTTTTTCGGTCTCGGGCGTGACGTCTTTCGCTTCGGCGGCGGTATCTTCTTCCAGCTCCTTGCTGCCTTCGCTGATGCCCTTCTTGAACGAGGTGATGCCTTTGCCGACTTCGCCCATCAGCGAGGAAATCTTGCCGCGGCCGAACAGGACCAGAACCACGACAGCGATAAGCAGAATGCCAGGCAGGCCGATGTTGTTGAGCATGAGAGTCTCTCCTTCTTGTTCCAGCGCGGATCAGCGGCGCCGGTGGAATTATTCGCTACGGGTTTAGCGCGGGCTGCGCGTTGAGCGAAAGCAACTCTGCGCGCGCAATGCACCCGCAAACCTCGGATTCCGCGTTTTTTGCAGGCAACCAGCAGTCAACTGACAGGTTTATGTCAGTTGCAGTCCGGTAAATCCACCCCATCACAAACACCAAAGGAGAAACGTGATGAGCAAACATGTCGCCGAAATCGTGACTTTCAAACTGGCCGCAGGCGTGAGTCCCGAGAAATTTGTCTCTCTCAGTCAGGCAACCGAGGCTTTTGTCCGTGCCCAGGCAGGGTTTGTCCACCGGCAGCTGAGCCAGGGAGAGGACGGCAGCTGGACCGACTATGTGATCTGGAGGGATATGGAAACGGCCCGCAAGGTCGCGGCGGAATTCCACAATCAGGATTTTTGCGGCGATCTGATGGCAGCAATTGCGCCGGATACCGCCAATATGCGCCATGAAACCGTGCTGTGGGACATGGCGTCCTGATCTGAACCCGGCGGCGTCCGGCAGTCCTGCCGGGCGCTGCTCTTGACCTTGCACCCTGTCCCGCGCCAAGGGTTGTTCCCATGCGCCGCACCGACCGCCTTTTTGAAATCATCCAGATCCTGCGCGACGGGAAGCTGCACCGCGCCCTGGACATTGCCGAACGGCTGGAGGTCTCGACCCGCACCATCTACCGCGACATGGATACGCTGGCGGCTTCCGGCGTGCCGGTCGAAGGAGAGCGCGGTGTCGGCTATATGGTGCGCGAGCAGATCAGCCTGCCACCGCTGACGCTGACGCCGGAAGAACTGGAAGCGCTGAATCTCGGCATGGCAATCGTGGCCGAGGCCGCCGACCCGGACCTCAAATCCGCAGCCCAGTCATTGGCGGCCAAGGTGGACGCAGTGCTGCCGGAACAGACCATCGCCGAAGCCGACGCCTGGAAATTCGCGGTCTACCCCTTCTCGGACGCAGCGCGCGCCCTTGCCCATATGCCGGCCCTGCGCGCCGCCATCAAAGCCCGCCAGAAACTGCAGCTCAGCTACCGCCGCATCGACGGCACCCTGACAGACCGCAGGATCCGCCCTCTGCACATGGAATACTGGGGCCGGGTCTGGACCCTGACCGCCTGGTGCGAGACCCGTAATGCCTTCCGGGTGTTCCGCGTCGACCTGATCGAGGACGCCTCCGCCCTGCCGGAACTCTTCGTCGACGAACCCGGCAAGCGGCTGCAGGACTACGACCCATACGGCTCCTGAGTTCCGGTATTCACCTTTGCAAAAATACTCCGGGGGAGGCCCGCAGGGCCGGGGGCAGCGCCCCCTATCCCAGCTCAAAACTGGTGACACCGTAGATCAGATCCGTTTCCAGCTGCGGCGCCGCACCGCGATACATCCGGGCGGTTTCAAAAACCGGCGCCAATCCCAGGGAGCGCGCCAGATCCACCGCAGCAGCATGAGGTTCCGGCACATCCAGAAACACCGCCTGCCCTTCCGGAAGTTCTTGCAGCAGCCGCGCCAGCACCGCTTCTGCCGCCGGACGCGACGTGGCAACAAGCGGCCCGATCTTGCAGCCGCTGGCACAGCGCCGCAGGGTGCCAAAAGCAGCAAGGCCGCCATGCTGATGCGCGGCGCAGGACACATGCCCCTCAGCCCCCAGCCAATGCTGCCAGAACCCCCGGCGCGGCGCTGGGAAGACGCGGGCATCCAGCGCCTCCAGCTCTGCCCCTGGTTCTGTCAGCGGTGTCACCTCATAATCCTGCGAAACCGCCACGCCGCCGGACAGCACCCCGCCAAAGCGGATGTTGCGATAGGCCAGTTCAAAGCCGGAGCGGCGGTAGTTCCCCTGCTGATCCACCACACCGTCCAGGCCAACAACCCTGCTCCCGGCGTGTTCCAGCGCCTTTTGCCACAAGGCATAGCCATACCCCTGCCCGCGATGCTGTGATGCAACGATGTAGAACCCGAGGAAGGCAAACGCCTGCCCGTAATTCACCACCGAGATGCAAGCAATCATCTGCCCGTCCAGAAAACCGCCCCAGAACCCCTTTGGATCGGCGGAGCCGAAACAGGCCGCGTCCCGATGGCCGGGGTTCCAGCCTTCACGCGCGGCCCAGTCAACGGCAATCTGGATTTCCGCGCCGCTCAATGCCCTGATCCGATAGCTATCCTGCAACTGCACCTCCTGTCTATTTGGAGACAAAAATGCCCTTCAACTATCACGCAGGAAAGACAAAACAGCGGTTGCGCCGCACCGTCAGCCACATCACCCGGCCCTTTTCCGGCAAGAACACATTGGGCACCGTGGCCCTCAGGATCGAGCCGTCGAACTCCATCCGGAATTCAACCAGGCTCTCGCTGCCCAGGAACCGCGCCCGTTCCACCACCGCGCGCGCAGGCACCCCGTCGCTGGGGGTCGGCAGCGGCCCCTTGCCAGCCCGGTCGAAATCAATGCGCAGATGCTGCGGGCGGAACACGATCTCGACCGCGGTTCCATCCGGCACGCCGGGGGCCAGAAACTGGCCGAATGCGGTCTCGGCCAATGCCCCGCGCACTTCGGCCTTCAGAACATTCACATCGCTGAAGAACGCAACCGCGGCCTTGTCCACCGGATGGGTATAGACGTTGTAGGGCGCGCCTTGCTGCACGATTTTCCCGCCGCGCATCAGCGCGATCTCGTCGGCCATGCGCATCGCCTCTTCCGGCTCATGGGTGACCAGCAGAACGGCGGTGTCTTCTTCCTTCAGCAGGCTCAGCGTCTCATCCCGGATGCCGTCGCGCAGACGGTTATCAAGCCCCGAGAACGGTTCATCCATCAGCATGATCCTAGGGCGCGGCGCAATCGCGCGGGCCAGCGCCACCCGCTGCTGCTCGCCGCCCGACAGCTGGTGCGGGTAGCCGTCAATGAAACGTTTCAACGCCACCCGGTTCAAGAGTTCCTCAACCCGGGCGCGTTTTTCGTCCTTGCTGCCCTTCAGGCCGAAACCGACGTTGTCCGCGACGCTCAGGTGCGGAAACAGGGCGAAATCCTGGAACATCAGCCCGATTTCTCGCCGCTCCGGCGGCACCCGGAACACGGTGTCGCAGATCAGCCTGCCATCCACGTAAATCTCGCCGCTGTCCTGCATCTCCACCCCGGCGATCATCCGCAGCGTGGTGGATTTGCCGCAGCCCGAAGGCCCCAGCAGGCAGGTCACCTGCCCCGCCTGGATCTGCAGCGAAACGTCATCCACCACCGCGCGCCCCTCAAAGAAGCGCTTGATGCTGCGGATCTCCAGACGCGGCGGCGTTTGCGTGCTGATCAGGTCGGCGGGGGCAGTGTTCATGGGGCCTCGGGGCTGTTTTCCGCGCGAAACGCTGGGGTCACGCCGGGATAGCAACCCTGCCGCAAGGCCGCAAGCCGCTCTAGCAGCAGCCCTGTGCGGCACCGTCCTGTTCCAGCCCGTTGAAAGGCGAATTGCCACCGCAGCCCGCAAAGATCCCGTAGTGAGTGTCAAACGAGCCGATGAAGTCGAAATGCGCCGCCAGACGGCCGCCCTGCAGCATCATCCAGGTATTGCCGCAGACAGGAAACACCTTGCCCGCCTCGATCACATGATGATCATCCAGCGCAAAGATATGCGGCGCGTGTTCGATGGTGCCTTTGTAGATCACCGCCTGGCCGTAATCCTCACAGGCCGGTTCAAGTGCTGACAGTTTGAACAACCGGTAGGTGGCCGAGAGAAACTTCAGCGGTTGAACACGTGCCTCCAGCGCCGGGTTCTCGATCGTCAGCAGCCGCGAGGCCACCATGCGCGGGTCTTTGAATCCGGAATCCTTTGCAATGCTCAGGAAGTCGTTCCAATAGAGCGCGCCGGACAGGCATTCACCATAGAGCACCTCATCCTCCGCCATCGCCTGCGGCACCCGGCGGTCGGCATAGACGTCCGAAAAATACATCTCGCCGCCCTCTTTCAGCAGGTAATGCGCGCCGCGCAGCACCGCGCCCTTGTCGGTGGCCAGGTTGATCACACAGTTGGAGACGATGATGTCAAACGAGCCCGGCTCCAGGTCCAGATCCTCCAGCTGCTCGATAAACCCGCGATGAAATTCGACGTTCGACTTAGCATAGCCAAAGGCCTCGGCGTGGTAGTCCTGATGGCGGCGCGCGACGTCCAGCTGCGCCGGAGTCATATCGACACCGACAACCTTGCCAGCCTCCCCCACCAGTGCAGACAGCGCATAAACATCGCGGCCCGCGCCGCAGCCCAGATCGAGGATCCGCGCACCCGCCAGCGCTTCCGGCGCGATCAGCCCGCAGCCGTAATAGCGGGTCAGCACCTCGTCATGGATTTTCGACAGAACCGCCTTCACATGGTCCGGCATGTCATCCGGAGTGCAGCAAGCGTTGGTCTGGAGATCATCGCTGCCCTGCAGCACCTCGCCGTAATAGGTCTGCACGTTTTCATGTTTCATGGGGACGCCTTTCCTGTGGTTCCGGACCACTGGGATAGCGGCGTGCAAGATAGGCGGCAATCCTGGCAGCGGGCGGCCTGACGCAACTGTGATGGAGCGTGGGCGGTGGGATCGGCGCTGCCCGGCCTATCGACCGGGCGGAAGGAGAAGATTCAGCTTTCCGGCAGCAGCTCAAACGCGGCTCCGGCCCGTATTTTGCCGTTCACCATCAGCTCAATCCGGTGCGGCCCGGGCACCAGCTTGAACGTTGTGGCATCGCCTTTCAGCCTGTGTTTCTTGGCCAGCTCCAGCCTGCCATTGGTGATCTTTGCCTGTTTCAGCTTGAACACCTTGGCCGAGGCCTTGCCGCCAGGGCGCTGGAAATGCAGGATATAATCCACCAGAACCGGCGCGCCAGCCGCGCCTTCCAGCCGGCAGGTGAAATCCAAGGCCGCGCCGATACGCACCTTATCCGGCACCTCAATCAGCGCTTCCAATTCCAGTTCCGGGTCATAGCCCAGCATCGCCATCGCCCGCGGATGGCCCGCCTTGACCAGCCCGCGCAAGGCATGGGAGGTCATCCAGTCCAATTCCTTGCGGTCCTGAACCCCTGCACCGTGCCAGCCCTGCAGCCGGTCCATCACCAGGTCCGGGTCCTTTTTGGCAATGTCGTTCAGATGGTTGGCGACCGACCGCGTGACATAGCGGGTGCCGTCGCCGTGCAGCTGGTCCAGCAGCGGCAGCGGATCCGACAGGGTCAGCCCCACTGCCTCGCCCCAGGGCAGGCGCGGCCGGGTGCCCTCGCTGACAAGGCGCCGTACATGATAGCTGGAATGGGTGGACCATTCCCCCAAGCGCGCCAGAACCACATCCGGCCAGCGGTTCAGAAAGGGGCGGATCGCCCACTCCATGGAGAACCGCTGGGTGATCTGCTCCAGCAGGTCAAGCGACAGGCCGGGATGCGCCCCGGCGCCTTTGGCTGCCACATACTCCCCCAGGGGCGCAAAGATGAAATCGCCGAAATCATCGTCGCTCTTGCCGGGATCCAATGGCGGCGGCAGTGCTTTCAACAGGATCGGTGCAGCCTCGGGCAAAGCCTGTGGCAGATGATCCGCCAGCACTTGCGCAATCAAAACGATCCGCTGCTTCAGCTCCAGCTCCGGCAGTTTTGCCATCACCTGGGCTTCAAACGCCTCAGCATCAAATCCAGCCTCAGCCGCTGAAAAAAGGCCCGCCAGATAGCGGACCTTGTCGCGGTTGAACAGCTGGTCTTTCAGGGAAAAACCGCTGGCCATTTCTGGGTTCCTTACATCGTGGTGTTGGTGGCGCCGCCATCCAGAAGGATGTTCTGACCAACCATGAAACCGGCGTGCTGCGAACACATGAAGGCGCAGGTGGCGCCGAACTCGGCCCGGGTGCCATAGCGGCCCGCCGGTATGGTGGCGCAGCGCTGTGTCTTGGCTTCTTCAGCCGTGATCCCCTGCGCCTTGGCCGCACCGCCATCCAACGAAACGGCACGGTCAGTGGCGTGGATGCCGGGCTGCAGGTTGTTGATGATGACGCCCTGGCCGGCCACCTGCCGCGCGGTGCCCGCAACATAACCGGTGAGGCCCGCGCGCGCCGCATTCGACAGCCCCAGCACCGGGATCGGCGATTTGACTGAAACCGAGGTGATGTTGACCACCCGGCCCCAGCCGCGGTCGATCATGCCGGGCACCAGCGCCTTGATCAGCGCAATCGGGGTCAGCATGTTGGCATCCAGCGCGCTGATAAAATCCTCGCGGTCCCAGTCGGTCCACATGCCCGGCGGCGGGCCGCCCGCGTTAGTAACCAGAATGTCCACGCCGCCAGCCGCATCCAGCACCTGTTTCCGACCGTCTTCGGTGGTCACATCCGCCGCGACGGTGACCACATCCACGCCGTACTTATCGCGGACCGCCTGCGCTGACACCTCCAGCGCCTCCGCACCGCGGGCGTTCATCACCAGGTTCACACCAGCCTCTGCCAGCGCCTCGGCGCAGCCCAGACCCAGCCCTTTGCTGCTGGCACAGACCAGCGCGCGCTTGCCCGAAATACCCAGATCCATCGTCGTTCTCCCTCGGGAATCTTGTCCGTTTCGCGGAGCTTGCACCGCCTGCACCCGGATGGCCAGCCCCGAGGCCGGCCGGACCGCAATCAGCCGGCAGCGTGAAACTGCCGGAAAATTTGCCCCTTCCCACCCCCTTTCCGCCACATTCTCACAGCAAATCTAATTGACGGCCCGGCCTGCGGGCCCGCATATGGAATCGAATACCGGCCGCACATGGGACAGATTTTGACCGCCAGCCTCTCCTCCGTCCAGGCCTACCCGGCCGAGCGTTTCCGCGTCGAATACGGCGCCAACATGGGCGATCCCCTAGGCGTGCTCGAGGACCTGGTGCTGGACGACATCTACCTGCTGAACAACCCGGTGCCGCCGCAGCGGCTGAGCATCGCCACCCATCACGATGGCAGTTTCCGCATCGCCGGCGACACCGCCCTGGGCACCCCGGGTGCGGCGCTGCATCTGGACTGCCTGCTGACGCTGATGCCCGATAGCGGCCCCAATACCGAGATCCTGGTAATGGTCGAAGTGGACGGTGACGGGCTGATTGCCGGTATTTTTCTGGTGCCGCTGGCCCCTTTGCAGGCGCATATGCCCTATACGCTGGTCAAGGCCGGGCGCAAATCGGCCCGGCGCAAGCTGGCGCAATCCGCCTGCGTCTCCTTTACCCGCGGCACCCGTATCACGCTGGCCACCGGCGCGCAGCGCCTGATCGAAGACATGCGCGCAGGCGACCGTGTCCTGACCCGGGATGACGGTATTCAGGAGGTGCGCTGGGTTGGCCAGTCCACCCTGCGCGCGGTTGGGGATCTGGCCCCGATCCTGATCCGCCAGGGCGCCTTGAACAACGCAAACGACCTGATAGTCAGCCCCGCCCACCGGCTGATGGTCTATCAGCGCAGCGACGAAATCGGCGCCGGCGCGCCGGAGGTCCTGGTCCGCGCCCGTGACTTGGTGAATGGCGGCACCGTGGTGGTGCTGGACGGCGGCTTTGCCGACTACTTCCAGATTCTGTTCGACCGTCACCACATCATCTATGCCGAGGGGATTGCGGCTGAGAGCACCTTCCTTGACCCGGTGACCAGCCCGGCTTTGCCGGACGATTTCTGGACTTTGCGCCCCGGCACCCTGCCAGCGCAGCACAAGCGCGGCGCCCATGGCCTGGACGTGAGCCGGTCACTGCTGGACCGCCCCGATGCAGTGGGTCTGCTGAAGCGGGCCTCGCTGCGCTAATTTTCTGCTTCCGCGTGTTCTCCGGGCAACATAATCCCGGATTGGGCTGCACGGACAAACGAACCACAACCCAGATGAGAATTTATTGTTCATTAAGGACTGCAAAGATAGAATGCGCTGGACGCATAGCGGGCTGTGAGCACACCGATGAAGACGTTTTCCCCTATTCAGAAATGGCGCTTATTCTTCAGGAACAGTCACCTCTCGCTGATCCATGCACTGGTCATTGGCCTGTCGCTGATGATGACCATCGGCGCCTGGCTTTACGCCGAAACGCAGACGCAAAACCGTGTCGAAAATGCCTTTAATGCAGCCCGCGATCAGGCCGTCGGCTTGATTGCAGCCCGCATGGAGAAATACGAAGAAGCCCTATGGGCCGGTGTATCAGCCATCCAATCCAATGATGGCGACATGAGCTATGAGCAGTGGAAAATCTTCGCGCATTCCCTGCGGGTTGACGAAAGGTACCCGGGGATCAACGGGATCGGCGTCATTCACCATGTAGACCCGTCCCAATTTGACAGCTACCTGCGGACCCGGCGGACGGAACGGCCGGATTTTTCAGTCTATCCCGCGCATGGCAACAGCATTCACTTGCCGATCTCGTTCATTGAGCCAGAGGATCTGAATGCAGCGGCCGTGGGACTGGACGTTGCCCACGAACTCAACCGGCGGAATGCCGCATTGGACAGCCGCTCAAGTGGCGAAGCCAGGATTACCGGCCCCATTGTACTTGTTCAGGACGAAAGCAGCACGCCTGGTTTCCTGTTTTACGCCCCCTTTTATTCCGGAGGAGACGCTGACAGCCAATCAGAGCGCGAGCAGCGCTTTGACGGCATGGTCTACGCGCCGTTCGTGGTCCGGAAACTGATGGCCGGCCTGCTGTCCAAGGAGCTGAGGAATGTGCGGTTCAGTATCAGCGACCAAGGAGAGCGGATCTATAATGAACATGACCCGGCAGATCCCCAGTTTGATCCCACTCCCAAGTTTGCAGAGAAGGTGCTGCTGGAAATATACGGCAGAAAATGGACCATTGATATCCGCACCAATCTTGGGTTCCGCCAGGCAAACTCCTATTCTCAGCCGACTTTAATACTGATTGCCGGCCTGGTGATCGAAGCCTTGGTCATTTCGCTGTTGTTTTTCATGAGCCGGTCAAACCAGCGCGCCCAGGCTTATGCGGAAAGGGTTACGGCCGATCTGCAGCAGGAGACCGCGAAGCTGGCCAAGGCCAACGCGGAACTGGAACAGTTTGTCTACATCACCTCACATGACTTAAAGACGCCCGTTCGCGGCATAAGCACGCTTACCGAGATGATCCTGGAAGATCTGGAAGACTATTTTCAATCCGCAGATGCAGACCCCGAGGTTGCTGCCAACCTGGCGCGGATCACTGAACGGGTGGGCCGGATGAACGATCTGACCCAAGGTGTGATGGAATTTTCGCGTATTGGAAAACATGAGGAAGCTGAACAGATACTCAACCTTGGCGAGGTGATTGAAACACTGAAATCGGATTTCAGCCTTTCCGATGGCCAGCTTGAGCGGCTGGGAAACGTGGAAACCATTGCCACGGATACCTTCAACTTCCGCCGTGTCCTGGAAAACCTTGTTGGCAATGCGGTCAAGTACCATCCTGCGCCGGACACCGCCAAGATATCCGTCAGCATTGTGGACGCAGGCGACCGGTATGACATATCTGTGAGGGACGATGGCGACGGTATTGCGCCGGAATTCCATACTAAAATTTTCGAAGTCTTTCAAACTCTGCGGCGCCCGAACCAACCCGAAAGCACTGGCATTGGCTTGGCTATTGTGAAAAAAACGGTCGAACAGCATGGGTTTGGGGTTGAGTTGAAATCCGAGGTTGGACACGGCGCTGATTTCAGGTTTAGCTGGCCGAACAAAGGGGCTGCACACTCCTCTGCAAACCAAGAGAAAGCCGCCTGACGTGGAGAGCACGAAATGAATATCCTTTTGGTCGAGGACAATGACCTGGATGCGCTTATTCTGGAGCGCACTCTGAAGAAACTCTCCCCTGCTGCACAAATTGTCCGGGCATGCGATGGGCTGGAAGCGCTGGAAATCCTGACCACCGACAAGCTGCAGGACGTTCCGCACCCCTTTTTCATTCTGCTGGACATCAACATGCCGCGCATGAACGGGCATGAATTCCTGGACGCCCTGAGGGCAAAGGAAGATATTTCCAGCAACATCGTTTTCATGTTTACGACGTCCGAAAATCCGAAAGACATATCCCGGGCCTACGCCCGGAATGTGAGTGGCTACATTGTGAAGCCGATCTCTTCAGCCGGCACGCGGAAGGTATTGGGCGCGTTGCAGGATTTGTGGGATATCTGCACACCTCCTATCTACTGCAGCGCATAATCCGCACACACCGGCCGCAGGGCAAAACAGCTGAACATCTGAAGCGGGCGCCCGGTCTCTGGGCCTATCCTTCCCGTCACTGCCTGCAGCGGCTGTTGATACGGCCACAGCGAGCTGCGGGCGCGCGGCATATCCTTAATGATCCTGGATGCGGACACACAGGTGTGCCGCGCTTGAGATGCGCGGGATTGCGTTGGTGTAGTAGACCGGGCCGGCAAGCCCCGGTCCGGGAAACCTGCTGCAGGTACTTTGCGCAATTGCCCCCGTCTACCGCAGGATACGCGCCAAAAGCTCAGCCTTGCGGAAGGGTTTGGACAGAAAATCGTTCATCCCCACGGCCATGCAAGCCTCCACGTCGCTAGGCTGCGCATTGGCTGTCAGCGCAATGATCGGGCATTCCGGCAGCGCGGCGTCCTGCTCATACTGCCGGATTTTCCGAGTGGCCTCGAGCCCGCCCAGAACCGGCATCGACAGATCCATCAGGATCAGGTCGCAGCCGGCAGAGATATATGCCTCAAAGGCAAGCTGCCCGTTGGCCGCAAACTGCAGGTCTGCGCCAGTAGGTTTCAACATCTTCCTGACCACCAGCTGGTTGGTCCTGTTGTCTTCGGCGACAAGGATCTTCATCCCCTTCAACGCCTCTGCCGGCAGCTCTGACGGGGTGTTTGCCGCCTGAGTATTTAACGCCAGCCTTTGATCCTGAACGCAGGAAACGCCGCCTTCCGGGCTGGCGGCACCATCCTCTGCATCTGCTTGCCCTAAGTCCAGATGGACCGTAAAGACCGCCCCCTGCCCCGGTACCGATGCCACGTCGATCCTGCCGCCCATCCGCTCAACCAGCGCCCGGGTGATCGCCAGTCCCAGGCCGGTGCCCTCCACCACCCTTGTGGTCTGGCGGTTGACCTGTTCGAACGCAGAAAAAATCTGTTCAATCTGCGATTGGTCGATCCCCGGGCCGGTGTCGCTTACAGAGATGCGCAGCGGCAGTTTCGCAGCGCCGGGGTCATAGGAAACACTGGCAGTGACATGGCCGGTGCCGGTGAATTTGATCGCATTACCCAGCAGGTTCATCAGGATTTGCCGGATCTTGCTGGCGTCCCCGATAAAAGCCCGCGGGGCGTCAGCGGGATAATCGGTGCGAAGATCGAGCCCCTTGTACGCCGCCTTTGCCCACAGCAGGGTCCCCACATCCTGGACAAGGTCCAACAGGGAAAAGGGAGCATCCCGCAATGAGATTTTGTCAGCCTGAATTTTGGAAAAATCCAGAACATCGTTGATCACGCTCAGCAAGGCGGTGGCCGAATTGAAAATTGTGTCCGCAAACAAAGCCTGCTGGTCATCAAGTTCTGTTTCTTTCAGCAATTCACACATCCCGAGTATGCCGTTCATCGGGGTTCTGATTTCGTGGCTCATGTTGGCCAGAAACCGCTCTTTTGCCTGGCTTGCCTCCTCCGCCTTGTCCAGGGCCAGCCGGGTGAGTTCCAACGCCTCGTCCCGCTCACGCTCAGACGTGATATCGGTGGAGGAGCCGACGAGGTAAACCAGCCTGCCGTTATCATTGAAGACAGGCCGCAGCGTCGTGCTGAGGTATTTTGTTTTCTGAACAGCCGGAAGGACGATGTCGTAGGTGGCTTCCCTGCCTGCAGCTATGACGTCAAGGTGGTGGTTCAAGGCGCGGCGGCCAGTCGCCCCGCCATAAAGCTCAAGCGCGGTTTTGCCGGCGAAATCGTCAAATCCGAGCTTGGTGAATTCCCGCGCCTTTGTATTCATTGCCACATAGCGCGGCAGGCCGTCGCCCCCCACTTTCAGGACGATCACTGCAATTTCGACTGAGTCCAAAACTTCAAAATGATCGGAAAATTCATCTTGTTGCACGAGTTATTCCTGCAGTGGCATAGTTTTCAAATCCGGTTGCCCGCATTCATTCAAATAGACTTACAAGATATTCGTTAGCGAAACATAGGCAAACCGGAATTTGGATCTGTTCGTTGCCCCCTGATGGCCGGCAGCTTGCCCTGCGGCGGCCCCTGTTTTCCTTGCCACGCTTGCGGATTCTGGATACAGCCACCCCCATGTTGGACACCGCTTCGAACCACCCCGAACTGCCGCCCGAAATTGCTCGGCGCCGGACCTTTGCGATCATTTCGCACCCGGACGCCGGCAAGACCACGCTGACTGAAAAGTTCCTGCTGTACGGCGGTGCGATTCAGATGGCCGGCCAGGTGCGCGCCAAGGGTGAGGCGCGGCGCACGCGTTCGGACTTCATGCAGATGGAAAAAGACCGCGGAATCTCGGTCTCTGCCTCGGCGATGTCCTTTGATTTCAGCGGCTTCCGCTTTAACCTGGTGGATACGCCCGGCCACTCGGACTTCTCCGAGGATACTTACCGCACGCTGACGGCGGTGGATGCGGCAGTGATGGTGATCGACGGCGCCAAGGGCGTGGAAAGTCAGACCCAGAAACTGTTTGAAGTCTGCCGCCTGCGCGACCTGCCGATCCTGACCTTCTGTAACAAAATGGACCGGGAAAGCCGGGACACCTTTGAGATCATCGATGAGATCCAGCAGAATCTGGCAATTGACGTGACACCTGCCAGCTGGCCGATCGGCGTCGGCCGCGAATTCATCGGCTGTTATGACATGCTGCGCGACCGGCTGGAGCTGATGGACCGCGCCGACCGCAACAAGGTTGCAGAAAGCATTGAAATCAACGGCTTGGATGACCCAAGGCTGGCTGAACATGTACCGGAACACCTGCTGGAACAGCTGTTGGAAGAGGTCGAGATGGCCCGCGAACTGCTGCCCGCGCTAGACCCTCAATCGGTGCTGGAGGGGCATATGACCCCGATCTGGTTCGGCTCGGCGATCAACTCGTTCGGTGTGAAGGAGCTGATGGACGGTATCGGCGCCTATGGCCCCGAACCGCAGCCGCAATCCGCCCAACCCCGCCAGGTGGCGCCGGAAGAAAAAAAGGTCGCGGGTTTCGTGTTCAAGGTGCAGGCCAATATGGACCCCAAGCACCGCGACCGGGTGGCTTTTGTCCGCATGGCGTCGGGGCATTTCAAACGCGGCATGAAACTGACCCATGTGCGCACCAAAAAGCCGATGGCGATTTCCAACCCGGTGCTGTTCCTGGCCTCGGACCGCGAACTGGCGGAAGAGGCCTGGGCCGGCGATATCATCGGCATACCGAACCACGGCCAGCTGCGTATTGGCGATACGCTGACCGAGGGCGAGGCGATCAGGGTGACCGGCATCCCGTCGTTTGCACCGGAACTGCTGCAAGGTGTGCGGGCGGGCGATCCGATGAAGGCCAAGCATCTGGAAAAGGCGCTGATGCAGTTTGCCGAAGAAGGGGCTGCCAAAGTGTTCAAGCCCTCGATCGGCTCCGGCTTCATCGTCGGCGTTGTCGGCCAGTTGCAGTTCGAGGTTCTGGCCTCGAGAATCGAGATGGAATACGGCCTGCCGGTGCGGTTTGAGGCCAGCCAGTTCACCTCGGCCCGCTGGGTCAGCGGGGAGCGGGCAGCCGTGGACAAGTTCACCAACGCCAACAAGCAGCACATCGCCCATGATCACGACGGCGATGTTGTGTATCTGACGCGGCTGCAATGGGACATCGACCGGGTGGTGCGCGACTATCCGGACTTGAAACTGACCGCGACCAAGGAAATGATGGTCTGACAGAAACGCCGCATTTAGAAAAACAGCGCATTGAAACCCGTCATGGACCTGGAGCAACAGAACTACCCTGGCGGTTTTTTTGCGCTGATGCGGCGGCTGGAGACACGCGAGGCGCCTTTCGACGATCCGCTGTCGGTGCTGCCGCCCCCGGACGTTGATCTGAATGCACTTAAGGCAGCGTTGGTCTCCTGCGCACCTGAAATGACCAGCATGCCGGAAAACCGCAGGCATGCGTTGCGCAAGCAGGCAATTATACGCGCTGAGTTTGTTGGCCAGTCTGAACTTTGGGCGCTTCATGCAGTTTGCATTGCCATACTGCGCAGGCGCGCCGCCCCGCCGCAAGCGCAGCAGTTGTTTCTGCGGATCTGGTCGGAACAGGGCGGCGCGCTGGCCCGCGAACTGCCAGTGCGCTGGATGATATCGGCAGCGGCTACATTTGCCGATCATGGAGAAACCATGGACCAGCGCTTGGGCGGACAGGGGTTGATGCTGCTGTTCGACCTGATCAAGCTTCACGACAGTGAGCGCCGTCAGAGCGGACAGAAAAACAGCGTTGGCTTTCCCCGGACCCGCGGCGGCTCAAAGCCGGATGATCTGGGCTTTGGCTTGGAGCCCTATTCGCTGCCAAACGGGGATTTGGACAAGAACATGCTGGCCCGGCTGTGGCGCTATGCCGAGAATGACGCGGTTCTTCGGCCTTTGGGAACACGCATGCTGCAGATGGTCATGAATGATCCGCGCAGCATCTTCGCCCGGATCCAACGCTATAAGAACAGGCCCGCCTCTGATGAGCGGTGAGCAGATCAAATGGGGTGTCGTCAGCACCATCAAGGCACACGCAGGCGATATCCTGACCTTTGCGGCCCATTATCTTGAGGCCGGGGCGCACAGACTGTTTCTGTATCTGGACGCCCCCTGCCCGGACGCATTTCCGCATCTGAAAGCACATCCGAAGATCCGGGTCACCGAGTGCAACGAGACCTACTGGCGGCGGATGGGCCGACGGCCGGTCAAGCACCAGGTGCGGCAATCCGCAAATGCCAGCCGCGCCTACCAGCGCCAGGCCGGGGATGTGGACTGGCTGCTGCACTGCGACGTGGACGAGTTCCTGTGGTCTGCAGGGTCTGTTGCCGCCCGGCTGGCGGCGCTGCCACCTGTCATCCGCTGTGCCCGGGTGCGCCCGGTTGAAGCCCTGGCGGGCGGCGGCGGCACGGCTTTCAAAGGATATCTCCCGGTCGCTGACCAGGACGCCCGTGCCGCGCGGCTGTACCCGCAGTTCGGCAAGCATCTCAAAGGCGGTTTTCTGAGCCATGTCCAAGGCAAACTGTTTACCCGCACCGGCATCGACGGCCTGGAGATTCGGATTCACAATGTTTTGCTGGACGGCGGCATGAATCCCGGCCAAGCCGAACTGGACGGCATGGATCTGTGCCATTTCCATGCCGCGGACTGGCAAAGCTGGATCAGTCATTACCGGTACCGGCTGCAAAAAGGCTCTTACCGGGCCGGGCTTGCCCCCTCCAGGTCACGGGACACCGGGGGAATCACTGCGCACGAGCTGCTCAGCACGATTGAAACGGATCACGGAGAGGCCGGCCTGCGCGTCTTTTTTGACGAAGTTTGCGCCGATAGCCCTGACCTGCGGAACCGCCTGCAGGCAGAGGGGCTGCTAAAGATCCGAAAACTGGATTTGGACACAAAACGGCGGAAACACTTTCCCGAATTCGGCTGAATTGTCTCTCTGATGCAAATGGGCGGGACAAAAGAACAGCAAAACCCGGCAATAATTGACGATCACGCGGGATTTTGCTATGCCGCCACACGAGCCGGCAGCTGCCATCCCGCATGACCTTTGCGGAGCCGGTTGCAACACACACGCGCGGGCCAGGTCAGTGTCCGCAATGACGGATACATATGACAAAATTCTCCGATCTGAACCTTAATCCCAAGGTCCTCAAAGCTGTTGAGGAAGCTGGATATGAAACCCCCACTCCAATCCAGGCCGGGGCGATTCCATCCGCACTGGAGGGACGCGACGTTCTGGGAATCGCCCAGACCGGCACCGGCAAGACTGCGTCTTTCACGCTGCCGATGATCACCCTTCTGGCGCGCGGCCGCGCCCGCGCCCGGATGCCGCGCAGCCTGGTCCTGTGCCCCACCCGCGAGCTGGCGGCCCAGGTAGCGGAAAACTTCGACACCTATGCCAAGCATGTAAAGCTCACCAAGGCACTGCTGATCGGCGGGGTTTCGTTCAAGGAACAGGACGCGTTGATTGACAAAGGCGTCGATGTCCTGATCGCTACCCCCGGCCGCCTGCTGGACCATTTTGAGCGCGGCAAGCTGCTGCTCACCGGCGTGCAGATCATGGTGGTGGACGAGGCCGACCGGATGCTCGACATGGGCTTTATCCCGGATATCGAGCGGATCTTCTCGCTGACTCCGTTCACCCGCCAGACGCTGTTCTTTTCGGCCACCATGGCGCCGGAGATCGAGCGGATCACCAACACATTCCTGTCAGGCCCGGCCCGAATTGAAGTGGCCCGCCAGGCCACTGCGTCGGAAACCATCGAACAGACCGTCGTGCAGTTCAAAGCGTCCCGCCGCGACCGCGAAGCAACGGAAAAACGCCGGGTACTGCGCGCGCTGATTGATGGCGAGGGTGACAAGCTCACCAATGGCATCATCTTCTGCAACCGTAAAACGGATGTGGATATCGTCGCCAAATCGCTCAAGAAATATGGTTATGACGCAGCGCCGATCCATGGCGATCTGGATCAAAGCCAGCGGACCAAAACTTTGGACGGTTTCCGCGAAGGGGCCTTGCGCATCCTGGTGGCGTCCGATGTGGCCGCGCGCGGCCTTGATGTGCCCAGCGTCAGCCATGTGTTCAATTTCGATGTGCCCGGCCATGCCGAGGACTACGTCCACCGGATCGGCCGCACAGGGCGCGCCGGCCGCGAGGGCAAGGCCATCACCATCTGTATTCCGCGCGATGACAAGGCGTTGGATGCGGTGGAAAAGCTGCTTCAGAAAGAGATCCCGCGTCTGGACAACCCGGTGAAGCCGGAACCCAAGGCGGAAAAACCCGCGCGCGCCGCCAAGCCGGCAGCGGACACCCGCACGGCCAAGCCGGAGGCGGAAGCCCGCGAGCCCCGCAAGGAGGCACCCCGCAGCCCCCGCAAGGACGAAACGCCTGCGCAGCAGAAGCCCGAACGCTCTTCGGGCCGCGGTAAATACGGTAAACGCGACGACAAATCCGTGGTCGGCATGGGCGACCATCTGCCCAGCTTCATCGCCCTCAGCTTTGCAGAGCGCCGGGCCGGCTGACCGGCACCGCCAGACATTTTTTGCAGGCCGCTCCTCCTCGGGGCGGCCTTTTTTTTGATTACGGCTGCAGAAGGGCGACCCACCACGCAACTGCAGCATAACGACCTTTGCATTTGCAGCATAACGGGTCTTCGATCTTGGGTGGCGTCAATCCGTGCAGACAGGCGTATTGCTTCGGCAACACTGTAACGCGATTGAAGATGGGCTTCGCCATGAACACCACCGACACCAACACCCTGACCATTGCACAATTCCAGGCCATTGAAGCACGCGCCCATGAGCTGCGCGCCGAGGCGTTTGCCAACGTGATGCGCCGCCTGTTCCGCGCTATGTTCAGCGCCCCGCGCAAGGTAGTTTCCTGCCCCAGCTGCGCCCGTCCGCTGCACGGCTGAGACGTCTCGCGGCTCTGCCGGACAAGTACCCGAATTGACAACGCCGCGTGCCTAAGAAGGCCGCGGCGTTGTTGTTTCTTGCACTGTTGTTCTGCGGCAGCGCCGCGGACCCGTCAGGGTGCGCGGCGCCCGGCCCAACGGGGCCTGCTGCATTTTAATGCGGCTAGGGCCGGGCGGGAGAACCGCCCTGCCCACGCAGGCTCAGCGCATGCGGCTGACGACCACCGTCACCTCGGGTTTTTTGCCGATCTCGCTATGGGCGCTTTGGCGGGCAATACGGCGCAGCTCCTGTTCCAGCTTCTCCTCATCGCGCAGCGTCTTGGCACCGGCGCGCATCAGGAACTGGTTCAGATCCGCTTCCATTATCTCGACCAGGGCGGCGTTAGAACTGCCGGTCTCAGGCAGGCCCTTGACGTCGCACCAGGGCTCGCCCAGCGGTTCGTCCTGCTCGTCCAGCAGCACTGTCACAACAACATGGCCGTTCAGCGCCATGCGGATACGGTCGCGGACAACACCGTCCATTGCGCCGTATTTGACCGAACCGTCCAGATAGGTGCGGCCGGTATCGACATAGCCGGCGGACTTGGGCGCGTCGCCGCTGAGGTCCATCATCATACCGTTGACCACAACCGCGCTGGCAATGCCCCTTGCCTCGCCCAGGCGGGCGTGCTGGCGCAAATGGCGGTGCTCGCCGTGCATCGGCACCAGCATTCTGGGCTTCAGCAGGGTATGCATGGTTTCCAGATCCGGCCCATTGGCGTGCCCCGACACATGGTAAAGGCCGGAGCTGTCATCAACCACATCCACACCCATTTCAGAGAACTGGTTGATAATGCGGATCACGCCCTTTTCATTGCCCGGGATGGTCTTGGAGGAGAACAGGAAGGTGTCGCCCTCCTTCAGCTCCAGCCCGCGGTATTTGCCGCGCGCCAGCTGCGCGGAGGCCGCACGGCGCTCGCCCTGGCTGCCGGTTGTGATCAGCATCAGATTGTCGCGCGGCACATTGTTTGCGTCTTCGGGGCTGATCACCTTGGGGAAGTCCGTCAGAACGCCGGTTTCCGTTGCCGCCTCGATCATCCGGCGCATCGCCCGGCCCAGCAGCACAATGGACCGCCCGGCCCGCACCCCGGCTTCGGCCAGGGTTTTCACACGGGCCACGTTGGAGGCAAATGTGGTGGCGGCAACCAGGCCCTTGGCCTCGGAAATCAGCCGGGTGATCTCATCCGGCAGCTCTGATTCCGAGCGGCCCGGATGGGTGGAGAACACATTGGTGGAATCACAGACCAGCGCCTGGATGCCGTCCTTGGCGATCTCTGCCCACATCTCCGGATCAAACGGTTCGCCGACCAGCGGATTGGAATCCAGCTTGAAGTCGCCAGTATGCACCACCCGCCCTGCCGGGCTGTCAATCACCAGCGCGCCGCTTTCGGGGATTGAGTGGCTCATCGGGGCGACGCCAATGGTGAAGGGACCCAGCTTGGTCACTTCCGGCCAGGCTTCGACCGTGTGCACATTGGCCGGATCGTGACCCGCCTCCTCCATCTTGCGCCGCGCCAGATTGGCGGTGAAAGCACGGGCGTAGACCGGCACATTCAGGCTGGAATACATATGCGCGATGGCGCCGATGTGGTCCTCGTGCCCGTGGGTGACGAAAATCCCCTCCAGCCGGTCTACCCGCTCTTTCAGCCAGGTCATGTCCGGCATGATCAGATCAACGCCGGGGGTGGTGTCCATATCGGGGAAGGTCACGCCCAGGTCGACCAGGATCAGGCGTTCCTTGTTCTTCGGCCCGTAGCCGTAGACATAGGCATTCATGCCAATTTCACCCGCCCCGCCGAGGGGCAGATAGATCAATCTTTCACTGCTCATGCGTCAGTACCATTATCCTTGTTGTATTTATGAATGATCTGCAGGCCATGCATGGTGAGGTCATCCTCAAATGCGTCGAACAGATCAGCGGATTGCTGGAACAAAGGCGCCAGCCCGCCTGTCGAGATTACTTTCATCGCCACGCCGCGTTCCGCCTTGATTTGGGTGCAAATCTCGCGGACGAGGCCGACATAGCCCCAGAACACGCCGGACTGCATACAGGCGACGGTGTTGGTGCCGATGACATTTTCGGGTTTGGTGATGTCCACATGCGGCAGGGCGGCGGCAGCTTGGTGCAGGGCCTCCAGGCTCAGGTTCACGCCGGGCGCAATCACCCCGCCGACATAGGCGCCATCCTCGGCCACTACATCAAAGGTTGTTGCAGTTCCAAAATCCACCACAATCAGATTGCCGCCATAAAGGTCAAAGCCGGATACCGTGTTGACCAGCCGGTCGGGGCCAACGGCGGTGCCTTCGTCCACCCGCACCGCGACGGGCAGCAGGCAGCCGGGCTTACCCACCACCAAGGGGCGCGTGCTGAAATAGCGGTCCGCCAAAACCCGCAGATTGAACACCACCCGCGGCACAGTGGAGGAGATGATCATGTCGGTGATATCCGCCTCGATCCCCTGCAGCCGCATCAGCGTGTTCAGCCAGACATAATACTGGTCGGCAGTGCGCTGCCAGTCGGTGGCGGTGCGCCACATGCCAACGAATTTTTCGCCGTCGTAGATCGAGAAGACGGTATTGGTATTGCCGCAGTCAACTGCCAGAAGCATTGCTGCCCCTTCCTAGAAATAGATGTCGGCCGCGGGAATGCTGACGCGGCCCTTGGCAGTGTTTAGGACAAGGTTGCCGCCGGCGTCCACTGTTTCAAAAGTGCCTTCGGTCTCGGAACTGGCGGTGCGGGCGGTGATCACTTCGCCCAGCTTGGCGGCGCGCGCCAGCCATGCGGTGCGAATCGGTTCAAAACCATAGGTGCTGAATTGCTGCTCATAGCGCGCAAAGGCCTCTGCCACGGCATCCAGAAACTCCTCAGGCGAGACCTGAACGCCGGTTTCCGACAACAGCGAAACCGGCCAGACCGCACCGGGTTCCAGCCATTCCTTCATCGGAGTTTCCACCAGATTGACACCGATGCCGACAAACAGATGGGTGACCCCCTGCCCGTTACCGGCACTTTCCAGCAGGATCCCCGCCAGCTTGCCGCCCTTCAGCAGCACGTCGTTGGGCCATTTCAGCGAAAGGCCTTCGGTGCGCCCGGTAACCGCAACACAGGCGTCATAGACCGCAAGTGCCGCGACAAAGCTGCGCAGCGCTGCCTGATCCGGCGCGCCTTGGGGCCGCATCACCAGCGTGGCGGCGAAATTGCCCTTGGGGTCCTTCCAGTCGCGCCCGCGGCGGCCCCGCCCCATGGTCTGCCGCAGCGCCAGGATCCACTCCGGGCCTGCCAGCTCGCCTGCGATGCGGGCGGCCTCGTTCAGGGTGCTGTCGACCTCGGCAAGCACCCGTTTTCCATATCCTGCTGGCCAGCTCATACGCGCTCCTTAAATGCGGAAAGGCCCGGTCACAAGACCGGGCCTTGTCAGCCTGCCTGAAAAGCAGATCAATTTACAAGCGTTGCTGCGGCAGCAGCTGCGGCGCCGTCGATGCCAAACTGGTAGACCACGCCCACCAGCATCAGCGCTGCAGAGGCCATCAGTGCCACGCCCAGGATCGGCGAGCCCTTTGCTTCTACATCGTCATCGCCCGTGCCGAAGTACATGTAGAAGACGATGCGGATGTAGTAAAACGCACCGATCACCGAAGCCACGGCAGAGGCAATGACCAGCCCGATCAGCCCAGCATCAACACCCGCCTGCCAGACGCCCAGCTTGGCAAAGAAGCCCAGCATCGGCGGCACGCCGGCCAGCGAGAACATCAGGATCAGCACCGCCAGCGCCTTGCCCGGCTCGCGCGCGGCGAACTGGTTCAGCGCCATGATATCGGTCACGGGCTTGCCGTCTTTCTCCAGCATCATGATAAAGGAGAATGTACCGATGTTCATGGTGACGTAGATCGCCAGATACACCAGCATCGCAGTGACGCCCTGTTCGGTGCCTGCTGCCAGACCGATCATCGCATAGCCCATATGGGCAATCGACGAGAAGGCCATCAGGCGTTTGATGTCGCGCTGGCCGATGGCGGCAATGGCGCCGAGGAACATCGACAGCACCGACAGCACCACGATGATCTGCTGCCAGTCGGAGATTGCACCGCCAAAGGCATCATGCAGGACGCGGGCAAACAGGCCCATCGCCGCAACCTTGGGCGCGGTGGCAAAGAAAGCGGTGACCGGGGTCGGCGCGCCCTCGTAGACGTCGGGGGTCCACATGTGGAAAGGCACGGCTGAGACCTTGAACGCCAGACCCGAGATCATGAAGACAAGCCCGAACAGCATTCCGATGGACATATGGCCCTGTTCGGCAACCTGGATGATGCCCGCAAACTGGGTGGTGCCGGCAAAGCCGTAGACAAGCGAGGCACCGTACAGCAGCAGGCCGGAAGAAAGCGCGCCCAGCACGAAGTACTTGAGGCCCGCCTCGGTCGACTTCACACTGTCGCGGCGCATTGCAGCGACGACATAAAGCGACAGCGACTGCAGCTCCAGCCCCATGTAAAGGGACATCAGGTCGCCTGCGGAGACCATCATCATCATCCCCACAGCGCTGAGCGCCACCAGGATCGGGTATTCAAACCGCAGCATGCCGCGGCGCGCCATATAGTCCTGGCCGATCAGCAGCACTGCCGCTGCGCCCAGCAGCAGCGCCACCTTGGCAAAGCGGGCAAAGCCGTCGTTGATGAACATGCCGTTGAAGGCCGTCTGGGTGGTGGCCGGGCTGGCCGCGATCCAGAAGGCTACCGCCGCCAACAGCGCGGCGGTTGCCCAGACCAGCGGCACTGCCAGCTTGTCCTTGGTGGTGTAGACCGCGCCAAGCAGCGCGCCCATCGCGTAAAGCGCCAGAACGATCTCTGGCAGGATTACAGTAAGATCAGCTTGGATCATCTGCCTGATGCTCCCTTAATGCGAAGCAATCCGGGTGGCTGCCGAGATGTCGGCAGCCGCCAGAGACTGGTTGAAGTTTGCAATCAGCGCCTCGGTCGAGGGCGCGATGATGTCGGTGACCAGGGATGGATAGACGCCCAGCAGCAGGGTCATGACCACCAGCGGCGCAAAGACAAAGCGCTCGCGTGCGGTCATGTCACGGATGCCGGCCAGGCTGCCCTTGATCATGTCGCCGAACACCACCCTGCGGTAGAGCCACAGCGCATAGCCGGCCGAGAAGATCACCCCGGTTGCGGCCACGGCCGTCACCCAGGTGTTCTTTTGGAAGGCGCCCATCAGGGTCAGGAATTCACCGACAAAGCCGGAGGTGCCCGGCAGGCCGACGTTGCCCATGGTGAAGAACATAAACACCAAAGCGTATGCCGGCATCCGGATCACCAGGCCGCCATAGGCGTCGATGTCGCGGGTGTGCATCCGGTCATAGATCACGCCGACGCACAGGAACAGCGCAGCAGAGATGAAGCCGTGCGACAGCATCTGGAAGATGGCGCCGTCGATGCCCTGCTGGTTGGCGGCAAAGATGCCCATTGTGACAAAGCCCATGTGCGCGACTGACGAATAGGCGATCAGCTTTTTCATGTCCTCCTGCACCAGTGCCACCAGTGAAGTGTAGACCACCGCGATGGCCGACATCCACAGGACCATATCGGTCATCACATCCGCACCCACCGGGAACATCGGCAGCGAGAACCGGAGGAAGCCGTAGCCACCCATTTTCAGCAGGATCGCAGCCAGCACCACGGAGCCCGCAGTCGGTGCCTGCACGTGCGCGTCCGGCAGCCAAGTGTGCACCGGCCACATCGGCATTTTCACCGCAAAGGAGGCAAAGAAGGCCAGGAACATCAGCGTCTGGGCGCCGCCCACGACGTGAATGCCCAGCACATCAAAGGACGCAGCCGAGAAGCTGTGGGTCAGCAGGGTTTCGATATCGGTGGTGCCGGCATCCACATACATGAACACCATCGCCACCAGCATCAGCACCGAGCCGAAGAAGGTGTAGAGGAAGAACTTGAAGGAGGCGTAGATCCGCTCCTTGCCGCCCCAGATGCCTATGATCAGGAACATCGGGATGAGGCCGGCCTCAAAGAACAGGTAGAACAGCACCAGGTCCAGCGCCATGAAGACACCCAGCATCAGGGTTTCCAGCAGCAGGAAGGCGATCATGTATTCCTTCACACGGGTCGTGACCGACCAGCTGGCCAGAATGGTCAGCGGCATGATGAAGGTGGTCAGCATCACAAACAACACCGAGATGCCGTCGACGCCCATCTTGTACTTCAGCCCCAGGATCCAGGCCCGGTCTTCCACAAACTGAAAGCCGGTGTTGGCAGGGTCGAACTCGAAATAGATGCCAAGGCTCACCAGGAAGGTGATCGTGGTGGCAAAGAGCGCGACATACTTGGCGTTGCGCTGCGCCGCCTTATCCTCGCCGCGCAGGAACAAGGCCAGAATGCCTGCAGCCAGCGCCGGGATAAAGGTGACAATAGAAAGGAGATTGTCCATCAGTGCGTTCCTCCGCCGATCGACATCCAGGTGACCAGGGCTGCGATGCCCAGCACCATCCAGAAGGCATAAGTGAAGATGTACCCGGACTGTGCGCGTCCGGCGAGGCGGGTGAAGAAGGGCACAACGCCCATGGCCAGACCATTGAGGAAGCCGTCGATGGTGCCCCCATCGCCGCGTTTCCACAGGAAGCGGCCAATGGCCAGGGCCGGTTTGACGAAGATCACGTTGTAGATCTCGTCAAAGTACCACTTGTTCAACAGAAACAGGTAGAGCGGGCGTTGCTGTGCGGCCAGACGTGCCGGCAGCGACGGGTTCCAGATGTAGAACCACAGCGCCAGGACCAGACCTGCAACCATTGCCATGAACGGGGACAGCTTCACCCATTTCGGGGCCGCGTGGGCGTCCTCCAGGATGTGGTTGTCCTTGCCGATGTAGATACCGCCCTCACCCGGCTTGCCGGCAAACACATAGTGGTGCGCGCCTTCAGCCGCGGCTTCTTCGTGCGCAGCCTCTTCGCCGTGGCCGTCAGAGTCCCCATGTCCAGCGTCCTCGCCGTGGCTGGCGTCTTCGCCATGTGCCGCGGCTGCGGCTTCCGCAACCGGAATGCCGTAGAATTTGCCAACCTGATCAGCGTGGCCGAAGAAGCTGCTGTACCAGATCATGCCTGCGGTAACCGAACCCACCGCCAGCACGCCCAGCGGCACCAGCATGGTCCAGGGGCTTTCATGGGCGTGATCATGAGTGTGTTTGTCGCCGCGTGCCTCGCCGTAGAAGGTCATGAACATCAGGCGCCAGGAATAGAAAGAGGTCATGAAGGCCGCAATCACCAGCGCCCAGAAACCGAACATCGAGCCGCCCGCATAAGCGCTTTCGATAATCGCATCCTTTGAGACAAAGCCGGCAAAGCCGATCCAGCCGCTAAGCGGGATGCCGACACCGGTGATGGCCAGAGTGCCGATCATCATCGCCCGGAAGGTCCACGGGATCTTTTTGCGCAGGTTGCCATAGTGGCGCATGTCCTGCTCGTGATGCATCGCGTGGATCACCGAACCGGCGCCCAGGAACAGCATCGCCTTGAAGAAGGCGTGGGTGAACAGGTGGAACATGGCAGCGGAGTACATGCCGACGCCAGCGGCCACGAACATATAGCCCAGCTGCGAGCAGGTCGAATAGGCGATCACCCGCTTGATGTCGTTCTGCACCAGCCCGACGGTGGCCGCAAAGAAGGCCGTGGCTGCGCCCATCACGGTGATGAATGCAGTGGCTTCAGGCGCAAACTCCATCAGCGGCGACATCCGGCAGACCAGGAACACGCCCGCGGTCACCATGGTTGCCGCGTGGATCAGTGCCGACACCGGGGTCGGGCCTTCCATCGCGTCCGGCAGCCAAGTGTGCAGGATCAGCTGCGCCGACTTGCCCATCGCGCCGACAAACAGCAGGAAAGCAATCAGGTTGGCAGCATTCCACTCGCTCCACAGGAACGACACTTGGGTTTCCGCCAGCGCCGGGGCGGCGGCAAAGATGTCCGCAAGGTTGATGCTGTCGGTCAGGAAGAACAGCCCGAAGATCCCTAGCGCAAAGCCGAAGTCGCCGACCCGGTTGACGATAAACGCTTTCATCGCTGCCGCGTTGGCGGTGGGCTTGCGGTAGTAAAAGCCGATCAGCAGGTAAGAGGCGACGCCGACGCCTTCCCAGCCAAAGAACATCTGCACCAGATTGTCAGAGGTCACCAGCATCAGCATCGCAAAGGTGAAAAACGACAGATAGGCAAAGAAGCGCGGCTTGTAGCTTTCACCGTCTTTCCACTGCGGGTCATGCGACATGTAGCCGAAGCTGTACAGATGCACGAGCGACGACACCGTGGTGATTACGATCAGCATGATCGCGGTCAGCCGGTCCAGCCGGATAGCCCAGGAGGTCGACAGCGAGCCGCTTTCGATCCAGCGGAAGATTTCGATGTTTTCGGTCACCCCGTCAAACGACAGGAAGGTGATCCAGCTGAGCAGCGCCGCCAGGAAAAGCAGCGATGTGGCCGTGACTGTGGCGGCTTTCTCGCCGATGAATTTCCAGCCGAAGCCGCAGATAAGGGCGCCGGCCAGCGGGGCAAAGAGAAGGATGGTTTCCATGTTTCTTCAGCCCTTCATCACGTTGACGTCTTCGACGGCAATGGTGCCGCGGTTACGGAAGAAGCAGACCAGGATCGCCAGGCCGATGGCGGCCTCGGCGGCGGCCACGGTCAGCACAAACAGGGTAAAGACCTGCCCCACCAGATCGCCCAGGAAGCTGGAGAAAGCGACCAGATTGATGTTCACCGCCAGCAGCATCAGTTCGATGCTCATAAGCAGGATGATCACGTTCTTGCGGTTCAGGAAGAGCCCGAAGATGCCGATGACGAACAGCGTCGCCGCGACGGTCAGATAATGTTCAAGTCCGATCATGTGCTCACAGCCCCTGCCCCGGTTTCACGTCCTTGAGTTCCATCGCTACGGCCGGGTCGCGCATCATCTGGGCAACCACGTCCTGGCGCTTGACGTCCTGGCGGTGGCGCAGGGTCAGCACAATCGCGCCAATCATAGCGACCAGCAGGATCAAGCCCGACAGCTGGAACAGAAGGATATATTCATCATAGATAATGTGGCCGAGCGCTTCGGTGTTGTGGAGGTCGGCAGGCACCGGATTGGCCAGCAGCTCAGGCGCCTTATCCGCAGTTTCCCAATCGCCGAAGGCCATCACGAACTGCATCAGAATGACCAGGCCAATCAGCAGCGCCAGCGGCAAGTACCGCGCCATCTCGGCCTTCAGCGCGGCAAAATCCACGTCGAGCATCATCACCACAAACAGGAACAGCACCGCGACCGCGCCTACATAGACGATGATCAGCAGCATGGCGACAAACTCCGCCCCCAAGAGCACAAACAGCCCGGCCGAAGAAATAAAGGCCAGGATCAGCCACAGCACCGAATGGACCGGCTGGCGGCTGATCACAGTGAACAGCCCGCCGGTGATGGCGCTGACGGCGAAGAGGTAGAAGGCAAAAACGCTCATGTCTCATCGTCCTTGTTGTCGTCCATGACACCCTGCGCCAGATCCAGCGCCCGGTTCATGGCCGGAATGCCGGCGAACACCGACATCTGTCCGATCGTTTCCACGATCTCTTGTTTCTTTGCGCCTGCCGCCAGGGCGTGGCGCACGGTCTGGCGCACCGCTGAATCAGCCTGCGCGCCCTGCATTGTCAGTCCGGCCAGTGTCAGCAGCAGCCGGGTTTTGGCATCCAGCCCGTCCTTATTGACGGTGTTGCCGAACATCATTTCCATGACCTCTTTGGGCATGGTGGGCCATAAGCTTTCGAACTCCTTGAAAGCCTCCGAGGGCGAGAAGTTCTCCAGCGCCGGGTTGAAGGCCTTGGCCATCTCCTGCGCCTGGGTCTGCATCTGGGCCATCATGGCCTCAAACGGATTGGGCGGCTGTTTGGTCATGTCCTGTCCTCCGTCCAAGAATTTTCAAAAATTCTTGGCAAAAGTTTTTGAAAACTTTTGCGCTGCTCTCTCATCGGTACGGCGCGTCGATTTCCAGGTTGCGGGCAATCTCTGCTTCCCAGCGTTCACCGTTGGCCAGCAGCTTGTCCTTATCGTAGAACAGCTCCTCGCGGGTTTCGGTGGCGAACTCAAAGTTCGGGCCTTCGACAATGGCATCCACCGGGCAGGCTTCCTGGCAGAAGCCGCAGTAGATGCATTTGGTCATGTCGATGTCGTACCGCGTGGTGCGGCGGCTGCCATCCTCGCGCGGTTCCGCGTCGATGGTGATCGCCTGCGCCGGGCAGACCGCTTCGCAGAGCTTACAGGCAATGCAGCGCTCTTCGCCGTTCGGATAGCGGCGCAGCGCGTGCTCGCCGCGGAAGCGGGGTGACAGCGGGCCCTTCTCATGCGGGTAGTTCAGGGTGGCCTTGGGGGCGAAGAAATACTTCATCCCCAGTTTGAAGCCGACCCAGAAATCCTGCAGCAGGAAGTATTTGGCGGCGCGGGTGTAGTCGATTTGGGTCATTGCGGAGCCATTTCGTCATCAAGCCGGGTTGCGCCGGCGTTTCCGTGGCTGTGCCACTTGGTTTCATAGTCGCTTTGCAGAACCAGGTCTTTCATCACTGAATCCTTGGTCTTTTCGATCTCGTAGTAGAGGTACATGCGCCCCTCCGGTATCTTGCCCTTAAGCCGCATCCGTTTGCCGGTCTCTGCGGGGTCCTGGAATTCGATATGGTAGTCGCCGCCGCGCGGCCGTTTGTGGATGCCGCGGCAATCATGCACCGTGCAGCCGCAGTTGCGTCCCCAAAACGTCCAGACCAGTTCCGGATTGAACTGGTAGATGCCATGCGCGGGCCAGCCATTGAACCCGTTGGCGGAAATAAACCGCCCGCCCGGTTTCAGCATCCGGAATACAGTTTCCAGCGCCATCGGCACATTAAAGACATGCTCAATCGTACCGCCGTCAAAGATCAGATCGAACTGCCCTTCCAGCTCGGCAGCCACCGGGCGGTTCAGGTCATGGAGGATCGTCGCACCCTCATAATCCGAAAAGTCCATCGTCTCCATGTCGCCAAACCCCAGTTTCCGCATCAGGGTTTCGCAATAACCGTCCTCCTGCAGCAGTTCCGTATGGGTCAGATCGAGCCCCTTCTTGCGCAGGATCCGGTCAAACTTGTGTTTGATATGATCCTCCACCTGGAAGGAATGGCGCCCAAGCATGAGTGTCCGGCCTTCCGGCTGGAAGCGGGCCGACAAGTCGGCCAGCCGTTCGAAGAGCTCGATATCGACGCCCATCGCTGTTTAGCCCCCCACGGTCCAGCGGGCGAAGATGCCCCAGAACCAGTCGAATTTTGCGGCAAAGGACACGAAGACCACCCAGGCCAGCGAGAACGGCAGGAACACTTTCCAGCCCAGCCGCATCAGCTGGTCGTAGCGGTAGCGCGGGGTGATCGCCTTGACCATCGCGAAGAGGAAGAAGAAGAATGCCATCTTGGCAACCATCCACAGCACGCCGTCGGGCAAGCCCGGGATCGGCGACAGCCAGCCGCCGAAGAACAAGAGCGACGTCAGTGCGCACATCAGGAAGATGGCGATGTATTCACCGGCCATGAACAGCAGGAAAGGCGTTGCCGAATATTCCACCTGATAACCCGCCACCAGCTCCGATTCCGCTTCCGGCAGGTCAAACGGCGGGCGGTTGGTTTCTGCCAGCGCCGAGATGAAGAACAGGAAGACCATCGGGAAATGCGGGATCCAGTACCAGTTCAAGAGGCCCAGATCGCCGTCCTGCGCCCGCACGATGTCGCCGAAGTTCATCGAACCGGTGGAGATGATGATACCGATGATGATCAGCCCCAGCGATACTTCGTAAGAAATCATCTGTGCGGCAGAGCGCAGGCTGCCCAGGAACGGGTATTTCGAGTTCGAGGCCCAGCCGCCCATGATCACGCCGTAGACCTCAAGGCTGGAGACCGCAAAGACATAAAGAATGGCGACGTTGATGTCCGACAGCACCCAGCCGTCGTTGAACGGGATCACCGCCCAGGCGATCATCGCCAGCACAAAAGACGTCAGCGGCGCCAGGATAAAGACCGGGCGGTCGGCGCCGGCCGGGATCACCACTTCCTTGACCACATATTTCAGCGCGTCGGCCACCGATTGCAGCAGGCCGAAGACGCCCACCACGTTCGGTCCCCGGCGCATCTGGACCGCGGCCCAGATCTTGCGGTCCCCGTAGACAAGGAACAGCAGCGAGATCATCACAAAGGCAACAACTGCAAGCACTTGCGCCAGGATCAGAACAGCGATGCCGCCTGGAGTGTTAAAGAAATCAGCCATAGGTCCTCACACCGTCGGTATTCCGTTTGCCGCGCAATCCGCAACCACGACTTCAGCGTCTATGGTGCGCAGCCCGCGCGGCAGAGAGGGCGAAATCAGATAGACCGCATCAGCGGTCCGGCTGCCCCCTGCCTGTTTCATTGTTGTGCGCACATGGCGTGCAAACCCGTAGTCCCGGATCAGCGCATATTGCGCGGCGGCACATTCCGCATAGTTGTCGAGGTCTTCCTGCACGGTTGCGCCGCGCATGGAGACGTGAAATTGCACCAGATCGCCCTCCAGCAGGCTGGTTTCCACCCCTTCATAGATCGGGGCGGGCCGCCCGCCTTCGCTGCCGGGCGCCATTGCACAGGCGGCCAGCAGAAAGGGCGTTATGAGGGCAAAGCGGATCATTCGGCAGCCAGTTTCCCGGTTTCGCGGGCTTTCACACCCGCCGACAGTTCCGCCATCAGCTGCGAGGCGCGGGCAATCGGGTTGGTCAGGTAGAAGTCCTTAACTGCAGGCAGGAAGTCAGCCTTGCCAAGCTTGTCCAGCTCCAGCGCGTCGCCTGTTTTCTCTGCCACTTCGTCAATCCTGGCCAGATGCGGCACCTCAGCCACCAGCGCTTGGCGCAGCTGCGCCAGAGAGTCATAGCCCAGCTTGGCATCAACTTCGGCGCTGAGGGCGCGCAGGATGGCCCAGTTTTCCTTGGCTTCACCCGGTGCGAATGCTGCACGCATCGCAAGCTGCGGACGGCCTTCGGTGTTTACGAACAAGCCGTTTTCTTCGGTATAGGCAGCGCCCGGCAGGATCACGTCAGCGCGATGTGCGCCGCGGTCGCCATGGGAGCCCTGGTAGATCACAAAAGCGCCCCCGCTTTCAGACCTGTCGATTTCGACCTCATCCGCACCAAGGTTATAGATCACCTCGGCGCCGTCGATGGCTGCTTCCATGCCGCCGTCGGTGACGGCCCCCACATCCATTGCCCCCACACGGGACGCAGCGGTGTGCAGGATCAGCAGCTTGCCGTTGGTGCGTTCGGCCGCATGCATGGCATGAGCCAGAACAGCAAGCCCGTCCGCTTCACGCAAAGCGCCGGCGCCCACGACAATTACCGAAGGCTTCTCCAGGATGTCAGTAAATTCATGCTTTTCCAGACCGGCAAGCGCGTCGCGCCCTGCCCCCATCTGGAACACGTCATAGGTCAGATCCGCCGGCTGGCCGATATTGCCGATCTTCGCGCCGTTCAGCCAGGCCTTGCGGATGCGCGCATTCAGCACCGGGGCCTCATCACGCGGGTTGGTGCCGACCAACAGAATGTATTCGGCGCTATCGATGTCTTCGATGGCCGCGGTGCCGGCATAACCCGCCCGGTTGCCTATGGGCAGGCGGGCGTTGTCCGTGCGGCATTCCACTTTGCCGCCCAGGCCTTCGACCAGCTGTTTCAGGGCAAAGGCGGCCTCAACCGGTGCCAGATCGCCGATCAGACCGGCAACTTTCTTGCCCTTCATGGCATTGGCTGCGGCAGTAAGCGCTTCCGGCCAGGAGGCAGGCTTAAGCTTGCCGTCCACACGCACATAAGGACGGTCAAGGCGCTGGCGGCGCAATCCGTCCCAGACAAAACGCGTCTTGTCGCTGATCCATTCCTCGTTCACGCCGTCGTGGTTGCGCGGCAGGATACGCATCACTTCACGGCCCTTGGTGTCCACGCGGATGTTCGATCCCAATGCGTCCATCACGTCGACGGTTTCGGTCTTGGTCAGCTCCCACGGACGGGCGGTGAAGGCATAAGGTTTCGACGTCAGCGCGCCGACCGGGCAAAGGTCAATGATATTGCCCTGCAGGTTCGATTGCAGCGTCTGGTTCAGGTAGGAGGTGATCTCTGCATCCTCGCCGCGCCCGGTCTGCCCCATCTGGGTGATGCCGGCCACCTCAGAGGTGAAGCGCACGCAGCGGGTGCAGCTGATGCAGCGGGTCATAGCGGTGCCGACCAGCGGGCCAAGGTCCAGATCATCCACCGCGCGCTTGGCTTCCTTGAAGCGGCTGGCAGAGATGCCATAGGCCATCGCCTGGTCCTGCAGGTCGCATTCGCCGCCCTGGTCGCAGATCGGGCAGTCCAGGGGGTGGTTGATCAGCATGAATTCCATCACGCCTTCGCGGGCCTTCTTGACCATCGGCGAGTTGGTTTTCACCTGCGGCGCCTGTCCTTCCGGCCCAGGGCGCAGATCGCGCACCTGCATCGCGCAGGACGCGGCCGGCTTCGGCGGGCCGCCGACAACTTCAACAAGGCACATGCGGCAGTTGCCCGCAATCGACAGGCGCTCATGGTAGCAGAAGCGCGGGATCTCGACACCGGCCTCCTCACAAGCCTGGATCAGGGTCATCGCCCCGTCCACCTCGATCTCGGTTCCGTCAATGTTGATCTTGCGGAGGTCAGACATGGTCTATTTCGCCCTCAGTAACACGCCGATCGCGCTGTTCTTTTCGATTTCCGCGCGGCCATAGGCGCAGAAGGTTTCCGGTTGTTCGTAAAAGACGCCGTTTTGCGCCAGCAGACGCTCGCCCTTGGCACGCATACGGGCCTTTTCAGCATCCGAGTCGATATAGGCCCGGATTTCCGTGTCCGTGTATCCCAGCGCGTTTGCCCGCGCTTTGAGCCTGCGCAACTCGCCCAGCCCCTTGAAGTAGCGCGGCGCAAGGCGGTCGCAGTGGTCCGAGACCTCCTTGGCCATGGCCACCGCAAACAGGGGGGCTTCGATTTCGGCGACATCGCGCAGCGACGGTTTGGCCAGTGCCGAAACCGGCAGGGCAACAAAGGCAGACAGGGCAACAGCAATCAGGGCACGCATGGCAAAGAACTCCTTCAGTTTGAAGCTCACACTGCTCAAGCGCGCGGCGCTGCTATTCAATAGCAGCCGGACCGGCCAGCCCTGATATGCCGGAAATCCGCTCACGGTGTGCAGGTTCCCTGGAATACGGCCTTGCCGTCGGTCAGTGTCAGCTGCGTATCCTGATCGGCAGGGTCCACCGCCCAATCGATTTTGGAAGAACCATAGTTCACAACGCAATAGGTAGTTCCGGCGTGGGCCGCAGCCGCGCGCGCGCCGGTGACGGAGCGGTCGGCGCCCTTGATTTCAATGGAGAAATCAGCGCGGTTCACCTTCTTGTCCACCGGCTTGGCCTTAGCCTTGAACGGGATGCCGTCATACAGCTCGCGGTTTTTGTTGGTGGTTGAGGAACCGCAGGCCGTGACCAGCGCCGCAACTGCCAAACAGGCCACCGGCAGGGCCATCCGGTATGTCGTTAGAATGCTCAAAATACTGCCACCAAAGTCAAAATTGCCAGGCCGCCCATACAGGACCAGCCAATCACGTAGAAAATCGAGCGCAACCCGCCATGCGGTTTGCCGCTGCCGCGCAGATGGATAAGGATCATGATCACCCGCGACACCAGCACCAGCGAGGCCAGGAAGTTTACCCAGAACGGCGCCGCGCCCGCCAGGATCGCCGCCAATGTCACTGTCAGGAAGGCAGGCAGGGTTTCGCAGCCATTGAGGTAGCACCGGTTCAGACGGTAGGCCTTTTCGGCATAGTCCTCTTGCGGCGTGGCGCCGGGCGCAAGGCCTGCCTTCTGCTTGGCCAACGCCGAAAACGGCGACAGCACCAGGATGATCAGGGTAAAGATCACCAGCGCGGCCAGAGCGTGGGAATATGCGTCAAAGGCTTCCATCAAGTTACCACCATTACTCAGTCAACAACTGGTCCAAATACTTTTGTTTTTTCATCACTTGCCGCCCCGCATGGCACCATTCGCTCTCAAGCGTTCCACTCCGAATGCCATAGGCAAAATAGAACTCGAAGTTCACTTGATCTCTGATCCCTACCGGGACTTCCTTCATTTCATTTCGCCAATTGTCACGCGAGAATCCTTCCCGCTCTAGCAACTGAAAATTTTCTTCTTCAAGGACACGATACTGCTCTTTGTCGATTGCTAAGGTCTTACAATGCTTTGCAACATCGACGGCGACCTGCTCCCAGGACAGGTACAGCGAGAACTCATACGGCGGGTACGGCAGCTCCATTGCAGAAGCTGGCCCCCATGCCAGAAAGAGTATCGTCGCGAGTTTCTTCATTCCGCCGCCATCGCGCCCATACGGCCGGTCTTTTGGGCCTTGATGCGGTCTTCGATTTCCTCGCGGAAGTTCTTGATCAGGCCCTGGATCGGCCAGGCCGCCGCGTCGCCAAGGGCGCAGATGGTGTGGCCTTCGACCTGTTTGGTCACGTCCCACAGCATGTCGATCTCTTCCAGCTCGGCCTCGCCCTTTACCAGGCGGTCCATGACGCGCATCATCCAGCCGGTGCCTTCGCGGCACGGGGTGCATTGGCCGCAACTTTCGTGCTTGTAGAACTTGGCCAGGCGCCAGATCGCCTTGATGATGTCGGTCTGCTTGTCCATCACGATGACCGCCGCGGTGCCAAGGCCAGAGCCCAGCTCGCCGCGCAGGTAGTCGAAGTCCATGATTGCGTCGCGCATGTTCTCGCCGCGCACGCAAGGCACCGAAGAGCCGCCGGGGATCACCGCCAAGAGGTTGTCCCAGCCGCCGCGGATGCCGCCGCAGTGCTTTTCGATCAGTTCCTCGAATCCAATCGACATCGCCTCTTCAACCACACAGGGGTTTTTCACATGACCGGAGATCGCAAACAGCTTGGTGCCCGCGTTGTTCTGGCGGCCAAAGCCTGCGAACCAATCGGCACCGCGGCGAAGGATGGTCGGCACAACAGCGATGGATTCCACGTTGTTCACCGTGGTCGGACAGCCATAAAGACCCGCACCCGCCGGGAACGGCGGCTTCATCCGGGGCATGCCCTTCTTGCCCTCGAGGCTTTCAATCAGGGCAGTTTCCTCGCCGCAGATATAGGCCCCTGCCCCGTGGTGCAGGAAGACGTCGAAGTCCCAGCCAGAGCCGGCCGCGTTCCGGCCCAGCAGGCCCTGATCATAGCATTCGTCGATCGCGGCCTGCAGCGCCTCGCGCTCGCGGATGTATTCGCCGCGCAGATAAATGTAGCAGGTATGCGCGTTCATCGCGAAACTGGCGATCAGTGCGCCCTCGATCAGCGTATGCGGATCATGGCGCATGATTTCGCGGTCTTTGCAGGTGCCAGGCTCGGATTCATCCGCGTTGATCACCAGAAAGGCTGGGCGGCCATCGCTTTCCTTGGGCATGAAGGACCACTTCAGACCGGTCGGGAAACCCGCACCGCCGCGGCCGCGCAGGCCGCTGTCTTTCATGGTCTGAATGATCCAGTCACGGCCCTTTTCAACGATGCCGGCGGTGCCATCCCAATGGCCGCGCGCCTTGGCGCCCGCCAGGTTACGTTCGTGCATCCCGTAAAGGTTGGTAAAGATCCGGTCCTGATCCTTCAGCATGTGTGCCTACCTTTGGTTTTCTTGTTCATTGGCCCGGCGCATGCGCCAGAGTTGAAATATGTTGACCAGGGCATAGATCATGCCTGCCAGCGCGGCGAAGTCGAACAGCAAGGCATAGCGCCCCGGCAGCCCCAGCATGGGGCCGACGAACAGCGACACGGCGATCCACAGCAAAATGGTCCCGGCAATCACAAGCGCAATATGCCGGCCCTTTGCAGCGATAGCCTGGTCCTGTTCCTTGCTCATCTGTTCCCTATCACCCAAGCGCGGCCTTGCAGAGCCGCATCCCGATCAGTCGTCTTTGCCGTCGTCGTAAATGTGCTCTTCCTTGGCACGTCTGGCGAATTCGGTCTCGTCGCCCACCTGCAGCCGCTTGGCCTGTTCGATCCAGCCGTCGCGGGTGATCCGGCCCTTGAACTTGAGCCGCGCATCAACCCAAGCCACCTCGGCCTCAGTCCAGTCGGCAATCTGGTCGAAATGGAAGAACCCAAGCTCGTTCAGGGTTTGCTCCAGCTTGGGGCCAACCCCTTTGAGCAGTTTCAAATCATCTGCCAGGCCGCCGCGGGCTTCCTTCAGGATTTCCGGCTGGGCTTCCTCGGGCTGGCTGTCCGCCGCAGGTTTTGCCGCCGCCCCTTCCGGAGAGGAAGGCTCAGCCGCGTCCGACTTTTTGGGGGCCGCCTTGGCAGCTTCTTCCGCCTGTTTCGCGGCAGGTTTGGGCGCTTCCGGTGCTTTGGGCGGCGCATCTGCCGCGGCCCGGCCGGCAACAACGCCGTCCTTGCCGACCCAAGGAGTCAGCAGCGGCACTTCATCACCCTGGATACGCTTGACGCCGTCCTTGATGTCCATCGCCAGCTGCGCGCTAGCATTGTACTGGGTCTTGCCGCTGTCAAAGTCAGTCAGCGAGGTGAGGCCCGATTCAGGTTCAGCTGCGTACCGCCCGTTCTGCGGGCCCGGCGTCACCATTTTGCCTGCGGCCAGATTGTCCAGCAGCATGGTAAAGGTCTCAACCGTCAGGTCCTCGTAATAGTCCTTGCCGATCTGCGCCATCGGAGCGTTGGTGCAGGCCCCCAGGCACTCAACCTCTTCCCAGGAAAATTTGCCGTCCGCCGACAGGGTGTGCGGCTTTGCGGCGATTTTTTCCTTGCAGACCGCAACCAGGTCCTCAGCCCCGCATATCATGCAGGACGTGGTGCCGCAGATCTGAATATTGGCAACAGACCCTGTGGGTTGCATCTGGAACATGAAGTAGAAAGAGGTGACTTCCAGCACCCGGATATAAGCCATGCCCAGCATATCTGCGATGGCCTCAATAGCGGGTTTGGTGACCCAGCCTTCCTGTTCTTGCGCACGCCACAAGAGCGGAATAACCGCCGAGGCCTGGCGGCCTTCGGGATATTTGGTGATCTGCGCTTCAGCCCAGGCCTGATTGGCCGGAGTGAAGGCAAAGCTGTCGGGTTGTTCGTGGTGGAGACGGCGCAGCATCAGATCACCTTTTGGTGGGTGTTGCCCGCACGGATGCCTCCGGCGGGAGTATTTTTAGAAAGATGAAACAGGGCGGGCAGGCTCAACGGTCGATCTCCCCGAACACGACGTCCATGGTGCCGATGATGGCCGCGACATCGGCCAGCTGGTGGCCGCCGGCCACGTGGTCCATCGCCTGCAGGTGCAGGAAACCCGGCGCGCGGATCTTGGAGCGGTAGGGTTTGTTGGACCCGTCCGCCACCAGATAGACGCCGAACTCGCCCTTGGGTGCCTCGACGGCGGCGTAAACCTCGCCTGCGGGGACGTGGAAGCCTTCGGTGTAGAGCTTGAAATGGTGGATCAGGCTTTCCATCGAGGTCTTCATGTCGCCGCGCTTGGGCGGGGACAGCTTGCCGCGGGCTATCACGTCGCCGGTGGCTTCGCGCAGTTTGACAATTGCCTGGCGGATGATCGAGGTCGATTGGCGCATCTCTTCCATCCTGCAGAGGTAACGGTCGTAGCAGTCGCCGTTCTTGCCGACGGGGATCTGGAACTCAAACTCGTCATAGCATTCATAGGGCTGCGCGCGGCGCAGGTCCCAGGCGAGGCCGGAACCGCGCACCATGACACCCGAGAAGCCGTATTGCTGGATCTCTTCCTCGGTCACCACTCCAATATCGCAGTTACGCTGCTTGAAGATGCGGTTTTCGGTCAGAAGACCGTCGATGTCGTCCAGTACCCTGGGGAATTCCAGCGCCCAGAGGTCGATATCGTCCAGCAGATCGTCCGGAATGTCCTGATGCACGCCGCCAGGGCGGAAATAGGCCGCGTGCAGGCGCGCACCGCAGGCGCGCTCGTAGAAGACCATCAGCTTTTCGCGTTCCTCAAAGCCCCACAGCGGCGGGGTCAGCGCGCCAACGTCCATTGCCTGCGTGGTGACATTCAGAAGGTGGTTCAGAACGCGGCCGATTTCCGAATAGAGCACCCGGATCAACTGGCCGCGGCGGGGAACCTCGACACCGGTCAGTTTTTCGATGGCCAGGCACCAGGCATGTTCCTGGTTCATCGGCGCCACGTAATCAAGGCGGTCGAAATACGGCAGGTTCTGCAGGTAGGTGCGGCTTTCCATCAGCTTCTCAGTACCGCGGTGCAAGAGGCCGATATGCGGATCGCAACGCTCGACAATTTCGCCGTCGAGTTCCAGCACAAGACGCAAAACCCCATGCGCCGCAGGGTGCTGCGGGCCGAAGTTGATGTTGAAGTTGCGGATCTTCTGCTCGCCGCTCAGCGCATCAACGCTGCCGTCATTGAATTTGGAGCCGTCCATTACAGCACCTCCGAGCAAGAGTTCGTCTGTGAAATTCTTCGCGGTTTCGAGCACTCCCTTACTGAGGGAGTGCCCTCAAAAAACATCGTTTTTTTAAAAAAAGGCGTTGCCGCACCCAGCATGGCCGCACAGCCCGCCAGCAAGGTCCCCAATTCAGCCAGAGGTTCAAACCACATCAGTTTGCGCCCTCCTTCTTCTCGTCGCCGGGCAGGATGTATTCGGCACCTTCCCAGGGCGACATGAAATCAAACTGGCGGTATTCCTGCACCAGCTTCACCGGTTCATAAACCACGCGCTTTTGCGCCTCGTCATAGCGCACTTCGGTATAGCCGGTGGTCGGGAAATCCTTGCGCAGCGGGTAGCCGCGGAAGCCATAGTCGGTCAGGATCCGGCGCAGGTCCGGGTGGCCGGAGAACAGGATGCCGAACATGTCGTAGACTTCCCGCTCGAACCAGTTTGCCGAAGGGTGCACATCGACGATCGAGGGCACCATTTCATCTTCGCGCACCGCAGTGCGCAGGCGGATCCGCTGGTTCCGGTACATCGACAGGAAGTGATAGACGACATCAAACCGCTTGCCCCGTTCCGGGTAGTCCACCGCTGTAATATCCACCAGCGAGGAGAACTTACAGTTCTGGTCCGATTTCAGAAACTCCACCAGACCGGCGATATTCGAGGGCGTCACGTCAATGTTCAGCTCGCCAAAGGACACGTCCCAGGCCACCACGCAATCGGGGCGTTTGGCTTCGATCTGGGCGCCGAGTTCATTCAGTGCTTCAGTCATCTGCTCTCTCCCGCCTTAGCGAACAAGGGTGCCGGTGCGGCGGATTTTGCGCTGCAGCTGCATCAACCCATACAGCAGCGCTTCTGCCGTCGGCGGGCAGCCGGGCACATAAACGTCAACCGGCACAACCCGGTCGCAGCCGCGCACGACGGAATAGCTGTAATGATAATAGCCGCCGCCATTGGCGCAGGATCCCATCGAAATCACGTAGCGCGGCTCAGGCATCTGGTCATAAACCTTGCGCAGGGCCGGCGCCATCTTGTTGGTGAGGGTGCCCGCAACGATCATCACGTCCGACTGGCGCGGCGAGGCGCGTGGCGCGATGCCAAAACGCTCGGCATCATAGCGCGGCATCGAGGTGTGCATCATCTCCACCGCGCAGCAGGCCAGACCGAAGGTCATCCAGTGCAGCGAGCCGGTGCGCGCCCAATTGATGATGTCTTCTGCCGACGTCAGCAGGAAACCCTTGTCTTGCAATTCAGCATTCAGGGCCTGGGTGACAACTTCCTTGTCCACACCCGCGGTGTTGGCTCCGGTCATCACTGCCATTCCAGCGCCCCTTTCTTCCATTCATAGGCAAAGCCGATGGTCAGCACGCCCAGGAACACCATCATCGACCAGAACCCAGTGTCGCTGATGTCCTTAAAACCGACGGCCCAGGGAAACAGGAATGCGATTTCCAGGTCAAAAATGATGAAGAGAATCGACACCAGATAGAACCGGACGTCGAATTTCATACGGGCATCATCAAAGGCATTGAAGCCGCACTCATAAGCGCTGACCTTTTCCGGGTCCGGGTTGCGGACCGCCAGCACAACGGCTGCCAGGATAAGGACAATGCCCAATCCTGCCGCAACGGCCAGGAAAACCAGGATCGGCAGGTATTCCCTCAACATCTCTTCCAAGAGCAGCTCCTTTTCCCGGCGGTTTCCCGCGCGACGTCAATTGGCGTGTTGATTTGCCCTGTGCATACCCCCCCGCCCCCACAGCGTCAACTAAAGCAAGGTTAATCTACAAGGGTTTGTGACAGGAAAAAGCACAGCCGCAACATGCGCGTAATTCCTTAGTTATTTCATAAGGAAAGCGGCCGCAGGGGAAACCGCGGCCGCCATCAAAACATGACTCATTTTTACCGGTATTTCAGCCTTGCCAGGCAGGTTTGCGCTTTTCAAAAAATGCGCTGATGCCCTCCTGCGCCTCGTCGCCTTCCCAACGCGCCACCAGCGCCTTGATTGTATGGTCAATCACAGCGTCATCAAGTTGCGGCCCCAAGTCGCGGGCCAGCTTCTTGGCGGCAGCGACGGCGCCCGGCGCACAGTTCAGATAAGGTGCGACCTCCGCTTCGACCGCCTCTGCCAGCTGATCTGCGGGCACGGTTTTGGCCAGCAGCCCCAGCTCCACTGCCTCTGCCGCGCCGAACAGGCGGGCCGACATGAAGACACGCCGCGCTTTGGCTTCGCCCATGCGGGCAATGACATAAGGGCCGATGGTGGCGGGAATCAGTCCCAGTCTGGTCTCGGTCAGCCCCATCTTCAGATGGTCCGCGCCGATGGCAACGTCACAGACCGAGGCCATACCAACACCGCCGCCAAAGGCATTGCCTTGCACCGCGCCGATCACCGGCTTAGCCAGGGTGTTAAGCGCCATCAGCATCTCTGCCAGCACCCGCGCCTCGCGGCCACGGGTTCCGGCATCCGCATCCATCTGATCCCGCATCCAGCCCAGATCGCCGCCGGCGCAAAAACTCTTGCCTGCACCGGTCAGCACCACAACACGGACGGTCTCGTCTTCGTTCAGCCGCCGGGCCGCCAGAATCAACTCCTGCAGCATCTGGCCGGACATGGCGTTGTGTTTGTCCGGACGGTTCAGAGTAAGGGTGCAGACGCCACGGGCGTCAGTGTCCAGGGTGATTGTCTCAAACATCTTGCTTCTCCGCTGAAATCTATTGCAGGCCGCGCATCGAACGGGCCAGTGCCGCAGCCTTTTCCAGCACGTTACCGTCCAGCCCCGTGTCATAGCCCAACTCGGTCAGGCGCTTGTGCACCGCTTCCGTCGCCACGTTGCCCGCAGCCCCCGGCGCGTAAGGACAGCCGCCCAGACCGCCCACGGCAGCATCAAAGACCCGCACGCCCTGATCCAGCGAGACCTCGATATTGTCCAGCGCCCGGCCCGCGGTGTCGTGGTAATGCCCCGCAAGCCTGGCCGCAGGCACCCGTGCGGTGACGGCGCCCAGCATCGCGGTGATTGCCTCCGGGGTACCCTGCCCGATGGTGTCGCCCAGTGAGACCTCATAGCAACCGAGGGCGTACAGCCGTTCGGCCACCTCCGCCACTTTCTCCGGCGGTGTTGCCCCGTCAAAAGGACAGTCGGTCACGCAGGAGACATAGCCCCGCACCGGCAGCCCGTTCTCCTTGGCAGCCTCCAAAACGGGCAGAAAGCGTGTGATGCTTTCCTCGATTGTGGCGTTGATATTGGCCTTGGAGAACCCTTCGGAGGCGGAGGCAAAGACCGCGATTTCATCCGCCTTGGCAGCTACAGCATCCTCGTAACCGCGCATATTGGGTGTCAGTGCCGCATACCGCACGCCAGGCGCGCGGGTGATGCCAGCCAGCACCTCGGCGCTGCCCGCCATTTGCGGCACCCATTTGGGCGACACAAAGCTCGCCACCTCAATCCGCGAAAACCCGGCCCGGCTCAGGCAGTTTGTTAACGCGACCTTCTCCGCCACGGGGATTTCACGCTTTTCATTCTGCAGCCCGTCGCGCGGACCGACTTCGAAAATTTCGACACGCTCAGCCATCGCCGGGCCTCCTGCTTCTTTCTGGTCTTAAATACCCAATTCCGGACAGCTGCCGCAGGCGCACGGTCAGCCGCCTTCCTCTTCCAGCCGCACCAGCGCCGCGCCGGCCTCGACCTGGTCGCCAGCGGCGGCAAGCACCTCAGCAACCACGCCGTCGCGGGCGGCCAGCAGCGAATGCTCCATCTTCATCGCCTCCAGAATGGCAAGCCTGTCACCTTCCGCCACCGGCTGGCCGGCTTTGGCAAATACGGCTTTGACCAGCCCCGGCATCGGCGCCTCAACCACGTTGCTGTCGCCGCCTGCAGCCGCATCACGATCCAGCGGATCCACAACGGCAAATTCCAGGCCGTAAGCGTCAAACACCGTGATCAGCGGGCCGGCCTGCGAGGTTACGGGCATCCGGCGCCCCTCAATGCGCCAATGGCCCAGGCTGCGCTCGGCCAGCACGGTTTCGCCATTCACCGTCCACAGCTGCCGGTCCGGCCCGTCCACCTGCACGTCAGCTGTGAACTCCTCCTCCAAATGACTGAGCGTGATAGCGCGGTGCAGCGGCGCCCAAAGCGTGAAACCGGTTTCCTGCACGACTTCCACCAGACCAAGTGCCACCATACCAGCGGCCGCTTTGTGGCGCAGCTCAGTCTTTGGCGCAGCCACCAATGCCTCCAGATCGCGGGCGATCAGGCCGGTGTCGACGTCGCCCTGCGCAAACCCTTCGTGCGCTGCCAGCGCGCCGAGAAAAGCAAGGTTGGTGACGGTGCCGCCCACCTGGGTTTCTTCCAACGCACGGGCCAAACGAGACAACGCCACCTTACGGGTGGAGCCATGCACGATCACCTTGGCAATCATCGGATCATACCAGGGGCTGATGGCGTCGCCTGCCCGCACGCCGCTGTCGGCACGGGCCTCCGCCGGGAAAGACAAATGCGTCAGCGTGCCGGTTGCAGGCAGAAAGCCCTTTGGCACATCTTCCGCATAAAGCCGCGCTTCAAACGCGTGGCCGCTGATCGTCAGATCCTCCTGCCGGGCAGGCAGGCGCTCACCTGAGGCGACCCGCAACTGCCACTCCACCAGATCGACACCGGTGATCAGTTCGGTCACCGGATGCTCCACCTGCAGGCGGGTGTTCATTTCCATGAACCAGAAGCCGTCGGTGCGCAGGCCGTCCGAGCCATCGACGATGAATTCGACGGTGCCTGCCCCCCTGTAGCCGATCGCCTCAGCCGCGCGCACGCCGGCCCGCCCCATTGCCTCGCGCATCTCAGCCGTCATGCCCGGTGCGGGGGCCTCCTCGATCACTTTCTGGTGGCGGCGCTGCAGCGAACAGTCGCGTTCAAACAGATGCACCGCATGGGTGCCGTCGCCAAAGACCTGCACCTCAATATGACGCGGCTGCTGAATGTATTTCTCGATCAGCACATCCGGATTGCCGAAGGCCGTGGTGGCCTCACCCTGGGCGCTGTTCAGGGCATCTGCAAACTCCGCCGCGTTCTCGACCAGCCGCATGCCCTTGCCGCCGCCGCCGGCCACGGCCTTGATCAGCACCGGATACCCGATCTTGCCCGCTTCTTCCTGCAGGAAGCCCGCATCCTGATTGGCACCGTGATAGCCCGGCACCACTGGCACGCCGGCCTCTTCCATCAGCACCTTGGCGGCATCCTTGAGGCCCATCTTGCGGATCGCGTCTGCGGACGGGCCGATGAAGGTGAGGCCCGCGGCCTCCACCGCCTCAACAAAGTCCGGATTTTCCGACAGGAAGCCATAACCGGGGTGGATCGCCTGGGCGCCGGTCGCCTTGGCCACGCGGAGAATTTCCGCACCGCGCAGATAGCTGTCCGCAGGCGCCGGGCCGCCGATATGCACGGCCTCATCCGCCAGCGCCACATGTTTGGCGGCCGCATCGGCGTCTGAATAGACGGCCACGGTCCGCACTCCCATGGCGCGGGCACTTTCCATCACGCGGCAGGCAATCTCTCCGCGGTTGGCAATCAGAATCTTGTCAAACATGGGAGGTCCTCACATCCGGAACACGCCGAAGCGTGTGTCTTCAATCGGGGCATTCAGCGCGGCGCTGAGCGACAGCGCCAGCACATCGCGGCTCTTGCGCGGGTCGATGATGCCGTCGTCCCAGAGACGTGCAGAGGCATAAAGCGGGTGGCTCTGCTCCTCGAACATCTCAATGGTGGGGCGTTTGAAATCAGCTTCTTCCGCGGCGCTCCAGCTGCCGCCCTGACGTTCGATGGCATCGCGCTTGACCGTCGCCAGCACGCCTGCCGCCTGCTCGCCGCCCATCACCGAGATGCGGGAGTTGGGCCAGGACCACAGGAACCGCGGCTGGTAAGCCCGGCCTGACATGCCGTAATTGCCGGCTCCAAAGGAGCCGCCGACAAGCATTGTCACCTTCGGCACATTGGTGGTCGCCACCGCGGTCACCATCTTGGCGCCATGGCGGGCGATGCCTTCGTTTTCGTATTTACGGCCGACCATGAAACCGGTGATGTTTTGCAGGAACACCAGCGGGATCTTGCGCTGGCTGCACAGTTCCACAAAATGCGCGCCCTTCTGGGCAGCTTCCGAGAACAGCACACCGTTGTTGGCGATGATGCCTACAGGGCAGCCTTTGACATGGGCAAAACCAGTGACCAGAGTTTCACCGAAACGCGGTTTGAATTCGTCAAAGCGGGAGCCATCGACCAGCCGCGCAATCACCTCGCGGATGTCGTAAGGCGTGCGCAGGTCACCTGGCACCACGCCAAGGATTTCCTCAGGGTCATAAGCGGGTTCTTCGGGGCTGGCCCAATTCACCGTCAGCGGCTTGGTGATGTTCAGGGACTGCACCGCGCGCCGCGCCAGCGCCAGCGCGTGGGCATCATCTTCGGCCAGGTAATCGGCCACGCCTGACAGGCGCGTGTGCACATCGCCGCCGCCCAGTTCTTCGGCGCTTACGACCTCCCCCGTCGCGGCCTTCACCAGCGGCGGGCCTGCAAGGAAGATGGTCCCTTGCTCTTTCACAATGATGGTCACGTCGGACATGGCAGGAACGTAGGCCCCGCCTGCAGTGCAGGAGCCCATGACCACGGCGATTTGGGCAATACCCTTGGCCGACATCCGCGCCTGATTGTAGAAAATGCGTCCGAAATGGTCGCGGTCGGGGAAGACCTCATCCTGTTGCGGCAGGTTGGCACCGCCGCTGTCCACCAGATAGATGCAGGGGAGACGGTTCTCCTCGGCAATTTCCTGCGCCCGCAGGTGTTTCTTCACCGTCATCGGGAAATAGGTGCCGCCCTTCACGGTGGCGTCATTGCAGACCACCATGACCTCCTGGCCGTGCACCCGGCCGATGCCCGCCACGACCCCAGCGCCGGGGGCGGCACCGTCATACATGGCATGGGCCGCAGTTGCACCGATCTCCAGGAACGGAGACCCTGGATCCAGCAGGTTCGCCACCCGGCGGCGCGGCAGCATCTTGCCGCGGCCTTCGTGGCGGGCGCGGGATTTCTCGCCGCCGCCCATGCGCGCGGCCTCTGCCGCCTCGCTGATCTGCCCGAGCGCGTCCAGATGCGCCTCGCGGTTTTGCTTGAAACCTTCAGAGGAAGGCATCGCCTTGGATGTGAGTTTCATGTCCACTCTCCCGTGATAGGGTTGAGATCTTTATTTCCGGTTGGGGCAGCGTACGCCGGGTATGCAACACCATGGGTCATTGGCTTGCGGCGCCTGTCATTGCCTGACTGCGCATCATATTTCTCAGCTTGAGCCATTCTGAAAGCGCATCTGAATAGCGGCACAGTATTTCCGACGTCAGACTGGGGTCTGACATCTTGGTGCAATCCGGTTCTGCACTCAATTCCGGCAGAGGCAGTGAAAGACCCGCAGCACCGCTGCTCTCAAGAACGCTTCTGTCAAAGCCCGGCATCTGACGGATGATTTTGTCTCCGTCCTCTTCCATCCAGACAGCGGTGCTTTCAACGCAGTACTGCTGAGCTTTCATTTCATGGCTCAAATTGCACATACGTACAGCCTGCGTGACACATTGACTGTCCATCGGGAGTGCAAAGGCACCGTTTGAGACGAACCCCGTACAGGCGTTGAGGAAACCAGCGGTATCAAAGAGCGCCTGCACTTCCCCCGCTGCTTGAATTGGAGACACAAGCGCAGCAGCTGCTCCTGCGGCTAAAAAGGAATTTTTCCATAGTCTCATCGATTTACCTCCCCCGCAGCCCGCGTCTTCAGTTCCTTACGGATAACCTTCCCCGTCACGGTCATCGGCAGCGCCTCAAGGAACGCCACCTCACGCGGGTAGGAGTACTGCGCGAGGCGCTCTTTGACGTAGTCCTGCAGTTCCTGTTCCGAGGCTTTGGCACCAGCTTTCAGCACCACATAGGCCTTGACGATCTCGGTGCGCAGAGGATCAGGCTTGCCAACCACGCCCACCGTCGCCACTGCCGGGTGGGTCATCAAGCAATCCTCGATCTCTGCCGGACCGATGCGGTAGCCGCCGGAGGTGATCACGTCATCCTCGCGGCCCACAAAACGCAGGTAGTCGCCCTCCCAGATGCCGCGGTCGCCAGTCACCAGCCAGTCGCCGCGGAACTTCTCGGCAGTTTCCTCAGGCCGGTTCCAATATTCCAGCAGCATCGAGGCAGAGCCGCGGCGGATGGCGACGTCGCCCTCGGCACCTGTGACATTGCCCGCTTCGTCGATCACCGCCAGCTCATGCCCCGGCACCGGTTTGCCAATGCAGCCCGGACGCGGTTCAAAATCCGCTGCGCAGGAGGAGGCAACCATGTTGCACTCGGTCTGGCCGTAGAACTCATTAATCGTTACGCCCAGTTCCCGCCGGCCCCAGGCGAGCATCTCCGCGCCCAGGGGCTCTCCGCCGCTGGCAACCGAGCGCAGACCGTTGAGCCCCTGCCCGGCTGCCTTGAGCATTCTCAAGGCAGTTGGCGGGAAGAAGATATTGCGCACGCCGGCCGCTGCGATCAGATCTGCGCAGGCCTCTGGGGTGAACTTGTCCAGCCGTGCTGCCACCACCGGCACGCCCAGCGCCAAACCCGGCATCAGCACGTCGAACAATCCGCCAATCCAGGCCCAGTCGGCAGGCGTCCACAGGCAGTCGCCCGGCTGGCCCAAGTGGTCATGGCTGATCGAAATGCCCGGCAGGTGGCCGGTCAGCACCCGGTGGCCGTGCAGCGCACCCTTTGGGCTGCCGGTGGTGCCCGAAGTGTATATCAGCACCGCGGGGGTTTCAGGCGCGGTATCGGCAAAAGCAACCGGCGGGCCGTCTATTCCAGCGGTGTCAGCCATCACCGCTTCGGCCAGATCGCCGAGCAGCTCCGCGCCTTCTTGGTCCGTAAAGACAAAGCGCACACCAGCATCGCCAGCGCGGGAGGCCAGCGCGTCGCGTTTGAACAGCTTGAACAGCGGCACCGAGATGCCGCCCGCCTTCCAGATGGCCAGATGCGCTGCAGCACACCATGGCGACTGGCTCAGCAGCACGCCGACGCGGTCGCCCGGCTGGATGCGGGTCAGCAGGTAGCGAGCCAGGGCATCCACCATCTCGGACAGCGCGCCATAAGAAAAGCTGCGGCGCGCAGGGCCGGTCATATCGATCAGCGCCACAGCCTCAGCAGGATGCGACAGGCATTGGGCGGCCATGTTCAGCCGCTCCGGCAGGTCCCAGCTGCCATCGGCGCGCAGCCCGGGAATGTTACAAAACTCATGCATATTCAGACACTCCCGAAATGCATAGCTGATATGCATTTTTTCCTTGCCTTTTCAAAGACAAAGCAAGCGTCCCTTTGATCCAGATCAGGGTTTTCCTTTGCTTCCGGGTGCACCACGGCGGAGCAATCATAAGAAAAGGGACGCACCCCATGAAACGCATGGTTTCCGCTTTGGCATTGACCTCTGCCCTGGCCGCGCTGGCCGGCCCCGCGCTGGCCCAGCAGCAGGGCGATTGGACCGTTGGCGTCGGCATCGCCAACGTGAACCCGAAATCCGGCAACGGCACCCTTGCCGGCATGGCCGCTGATATCGACGACGGCACCGCGCTGTCGCTGACAGTTGAGTACTTCTTCCGCGACAACTGGGGTGTCGAGCTGCTGGCCGCTTCGCCGTTCGAGCATGATGTCACCCTGGCCGGTGCCGGCTATGCCGCCTCTGCCAAGCAGCTGCCGCCGACCATCTCGGTCAACTACCATTTCCCGACCCAGGGCAAGATCAAACCGTTTGTCGGCCTGGGCCTGAACTACACCACTTTCTTTGAAGAAAGCTCGCCGCTTGGTGTGATCGAAATGGACGACAGCTTTGGCGTGGCACTCAATGCTGGTGCGGACTGGCAGATCTCCGACCGCGGCGCGGTACGTTTCAATGTCCGCTACATCGACATCGAAAGCGACGTTACCCTGAACGGAGCCGCAATCGGCACCGCCGAGATCGACCCGGTTGTCCTGAACATTGCTTACGTGCACCGCTTCTGATCCTTTGTATCCCTATGCTGGCGGGCCAATGCGCGTCCGCCAGCGTCTCTTTCCGGCCTGCTATTCGCCGAGCCAGGCATCTTCCAGATAGAGCGCCTGCTCTCCGGTCAGCCGCATCAGGCAGCTGAGCGTGGCCGGGCCGCCGCCAGTGCCGCCGCCCCATTGCGACCTTTCGAAATCACAGGTGGCGTCGCGATATCTGATCCAGGCCCGCTGCATATCCCGGAGCGCCGGCGCTGTCTTTGGTGCGGCAGAACCAAGTTCCTCCATTTCGGCATCCAATTCTTCCGCCTTGGCCCGCAAAGACTTGTAGGCGCGGTTCAGCCGCTGATCCCAGTAGCTGCGTTCGCCATCCAGGCATCCCATCATTCCAACGGTGGTGGAGCCATCCGACGTCGCCCCCATGCAGTGCTGTGCCGAGGTGCCCACGCAGCTGCGCTTTGCGTCCTGATTGACCGCTCCCGCGACGCAAGCCGCCGTCGCACCGGAGGAGAATTGAACCTCCTGTGCCATGACAGGCGTGCCTGCCATCAGCAGAGCAAACGGCAGAGCCGTTTTCATCACATGGTCCCCATCAGCTCGCGGCCGATCAGCATGCGGCGGATCTCAGAGGTGCCGGCGCCGATTTCCATCAGCTTGGCATCGCGGAAAATACGGCCCACCGGATTGTCGGACAGGTAGCCGGCGCCGCCAAAGGCCTGCACCGCCTGATGCGCCTGGGTCATTGCCACTTCAGACGCGTAAAGGCAGCAGGCCGCCGCGTCCTGGCGGGTAACCGTGCCCTTGTCGCAGGATTTGGCCACCTCATAGACATAAGCCCGCGCCGAGTTCATCGCGGTGTACATATCGGCGATCTTGGCCTGCATCAGCTGGAAGTTCCCGATCGGCTGGCCGAACTGCTTGCGCTCAGCCATGTACGGCATCATTTCATCCATGCAGGAGGCCATTATGCCGGTGCCGATACCTGCCAGCACCACGCGTTCATAGTCCAGGCCGGACATCAGCACCCGTACGCCCTTGCCCTCCTCGCCGAGAATGTTCTCAAACGGCACTTCCACGTCTTCAAACACCAGCTCAGCCGTGTTGGAGCCGCGCATGCCCAGTTTGTCGAAGTGCTTGGAGGTGGAGAAGCCCTTCATCTCTTTTTCGATCAGGAAGGCCGTCATGCCTTTGGAACCGGCGTCAGGATCGGTTTTGGCATAGACCACCAGAGTGTCGGCATCCGGACCGTTGGTGATCCAGTACTTGTTGCCGTTCAGGCGGAAGTGATCGTTGCGCTTTTCCGCCCGCAGCGACATTGAAACGACGTCGGAACCCGCACCTGCTTCGGACATCGCCAGCGCACCGACATGCTCACCCGAGATCAGCCGCGGCAGATACTTGGCCTTTTGCTCGGCGTTTCCGTTCAGCTTGATCTGATTGACGCAGAGGTTGGAATGCGCGCCATAAGACAGCGAGACAGAGGCGCTGGCGCGGGCGATTTCCTCGACTGCGACGGTATGGGCCAGATAAGACATGCCGGCACCGCCGAACTCCTCCGGCACGGTGATCCCCAAAAGGCCAAGCTCGCCCATCTCTTTCCAAAGCTCCGCAGGGAACGCGTTACTCTGATCGATTTCCTGCGCCATCGGCCTGACACGGTCCTGCGCCCAGCGGTGAATTACGTCGCGCAGCGCATTCACGTCATCGCCAAGATCAAAAGTCATGCTTGCATTGAACATCCCGCGGGACCTCCCGGTTAGAGCCGATTATATGAACAGTTGTTCAATTCAATAGACGAGGCCTCGATTCGGGTCAATCGTGTTCCGTGCCGGCGCCGCAAACAGCAACGGGCGGCCCCGCCAGGAACCGCCCGAAATAGCCGCTTTGGATTGGATCAGCGGACCACGTAAACCACTGTGCGGTCGTCCGCCTCAACCAGCACAGGCAGGCCGTTCAGATAGACATAGCGGTAATTGGTGTCCGGAACCTCGGTCAACTGGACCTCTTCCGGGATCATGACGCCTGTCACCACCTCACCCTGCACGTAAACCGGCTCGGTGGCATTGCTGCGCACATAGGTCACCACTTTCTCGTCCGGCACCGCAGCCTCACCCGCGAGTGAACCCGCAATCGCCCCTGCGACAATGCCTGCCGGGCCTGCAATCAATCCGCCGGTGATGGCGCCGCCGACAGCGCCCAGCGCAGCATCGTCTTCGCCGGTTTCAGTGCTGGTGTATGTGACGGTGTTGAATTTGACCGGGTTGTCCTTGGCAACAACCGGCACATACTTGTCGGCCAGAGTGCCGGTCAGGTATTCGCCGTAAGCCCAGCCGTCCGCGCCATCATAGGCAACCTTGCACCAATTGCTTTCCTCAAGGCAGCCCTCAAGATCAACCGAGCCATCGGCAGAAATGACGCCAATGATCTTGTGCTGCGGCCCCGGGCCTGCGCGCAGGTTCAGGTCGGTCACAGCCTGCACTTGTGCGCCGGCCCAGACCGGTGCGGCCAGCAGGGCCAGAGCGGACGCGGTCAGGGCAGGAGCGGTCAGGGTGCGTTTGGACATGAACATTATGTTCTCCTCGATATCATTTCTGTCTGAGGGCGCGTTTTTTGCGCCGTTGTGCTGAAACAACGTCCGCTTGTTCAAAAAGGTTCCCCGGATCGTTTTGCCGATTGCGCGCGTTGGTTTAGCAGTAACCGGACAGACCGGCACAATTCAGATTACGAGGATAACAACTGATGAAACGATTGAACCGCACCGTGGCAGCCCTGACCTGCCTGCTGAGCCTGCCTGCCGCAGCGGAGGAAGTCGGGGAGATCGGCGTCGACTGGGTGGGAAACGACATCATAATCGAGGCTATCGCCGACCCCAAAGTCAGCGGCGTAACCTGCCACATCGCCTATTTCGAACGGGGGCTGCTGGACCGCCTGTCCAACGGAAACTGGTTCGAGGATCCGTCCAACGCCTCAATCGCCTGCCGCCAGACCGGGCCGATCACAATAGGCGACATCGACCGCGCCCGCGATGGCGAGGACGTGTTCCGCGCCTCCCGCTCCATCATCCTGAAATCATTGCGGGTCAAGCGCATCTTCGACGAGGCCAACCAGACGCTGATCTATGCTGCCCACGCGGCAGAGCTGACCGATGGCTCGGCCAAGGTCTCGATCTCGACGGTGCCGCTCTATCAGGCGGACTGATAGACGGCAGAGACCTCGGCGCGGATAATGCGGGCGATCTGGGCGCAGTCTTCCACACTGAATGTCAGCGGCACCCGCATGTCGATGATACCTGCCAGAACACGGTCGCTTTGCGGCAGGCGCGGCGTCTGCGCATAGCGCCAGCTGTCATAGCGGGAGGTAAAGGCCACAGGTTCGGGCGTGCCAAACCATTTCAGCTCCACCCCTCGGGCAGCGCAGCGGCGCACCGCCTCCTGCACGGCTTCCTCGGACCAGTCCATCAGCAGGAACTGGATCGAGGAGCCGACGTAGATTTCCTGCGAAGGCCGCTCCACCACGGTCAGGCCCGGCGTGCCGCGCAGGCCGTTCTCAACTTCGCGATAGCGGTCATTCCAGCGCTGCACCTGGGTTTCAAGGTCACTCAGCTGCGGCCGCAGGATGGCGGCACGCAGGTTATCCATCCGGCCCGAAATGTTGGGGGTCTCATATTTTACCCGCTCGAAAAATTCCGGCCCCGGCGCCGCCAAGTGGCGGCCATAGAGCATATAGGATCCTGACATCATGATGGCACGGGCGGCGACCTCTTCATCGTCGGTGATGAGCAGCCCGCCTTCGCCCGAGTTCACATGTTTGTAGGTCTGGCAGGAATAGCACCCCACTGCCCCGTGCTTGCCCGAGAGCACACCATTCCAGGACGCCCCCATGGTGTGGGCGCAGTCTTCAATCACGGTGATGCCGGCCGCATTGCAGATCTCCATCAGACGGTCCATGTCGCACAGATGGCCGCGCATATGCGACAGCATCAGCACCCTGGCCTGATCCGCCTTTGCGGCCAGATTGTCGAGATCAATGGTCAGGTCTTCGGTGACCTCAACAAACACCGGCTCTGCCCCGACCGAAGCGATGGATCCCGGCACCGGTGCAAGTGTAAAGGCATTGGTCAGAACTTTATCGCCGGGCTTCACCCCGACCGCCCGCAGCGAGGTAGCCAGCGCATAACCGCCCGAGGCCACTGCCAGGCAGTATTTCGCGCCCATCTGCGCGGCGAATTCCTGCTCCAGCAGCGCAGTTTCCCCTGCCTCGCCCTCTGCCACGTTGTAACGGTGCAGCCGACCGCTGCGCAACACCGCAAGTGCTGCCTCGATGGCGTCTTCGGGGATGGGTTCCTGCTGGGTGAAAGACCCGGAAAAAATCTCGCTCATGCGGCGTTTGTGAGCCGCCTCCCGGCAAGGGTCAAGAGGGAAGCCATTTGGCCGAGTTTCCCGAAACTAAGTTGCGGGATCACGCAATCAGCCGCTCCGCGATCTCCGGCAGGTCTTCGAACCGGTGCAGCAGCGCTTCGGGTTTGAGCGCTGCCATATCATCGCCCGACGGGCCGAAGGTCACCAGCACCGACGGCACGCCCGCATTGGCAGATGTATTGCGGTCAGTGTCGCTGTCACCCACCAGCAATGTGCGGGCCGGGTCGCCGCCGGCCCGGCGCGCGGCCTCAAACAACGGCTCAGGGTCGGGTTTGCGCACCGGCAGCGTGTCCGCGCCCACCAGCGATGCAAAGGCATCGCGCACCCCCAGGCTGCGCAGCAACTGTTCCGCCAGCCCCTCCGGCTTGTTGGTGCAGATGCCGACGCCGAAGCCTGCGGTTTTCAGCGCCTCGACCGCGTCCATCGCGCCAGCGTACAGAACAGTGTGATGGTCAATAGCGCCACGGTAGGCCTCCAGCAGCACTGGATAGAAATCGTTAACGATCGCCTCGTCGAAATTTTCCACCCGTTTCAAACCGGTGGCCAGCATGTTGCGCCCGCCGCGCAGGGCAACACCGGCATCTTCAGGATAGCTCAGCACATCGCCCAGCCCCATCTGCCGGAAACAGGCGTTGGCCGCCGCCAGCAGATCGCCGGAAGTATCCGCCAGCGTGCCGTCCAGATCGAAGATAACTGTTCGCATATCCTGCCCCTTCGGCGCATTTCCGCTGCCGCATGTTGCAGCCCGCAATCTTGTTTGATGGCGCTATCTCTTGCGCCCCGTCCCTCAGCGGATAAAACGGGAGCGATAAAAAGACAAAGAGAAAAGCGATTATGAGCATTGCCCTTGTCATCCTGGCGGCCGGAAAAGGCACCCGGATGAACTCTGACCTTCCCAAAGTCCTGCACCCGATTGCACAGGCGCCGATGCTGGAGCATGCCATGGCCGCGGGCCGCGCGCTGGCGCCGGAGCGTAGCATCATCGTCGCAGGCCACGGGGCAGAGGCGGTGCGCGTGGCCGTGGCCGCCATCGACGAAGACGCCGAAGTTGTGCTGCAGGAGGACCAGCTGGGCACCGCCCATGCTGTGGACCAGGCCCGCGCGACGCTGGACGGGTTCGAGGGCGACGTGGTGGTGCTTTATGGCGACACGCCGTTTGTCAGCGCGGACACGCTGGAGCGCATGGTCGAGGCCCGCCAGCGCGCCGATCTGGTGGTACTGGGGTTCGAGGCTGCGGATCCGGGCCGCTATGGCCGTCTGGTGATGGATGGCGACAGTCTGGAGCGGATTGTTGAATTCAAGGATGCCGACGACGCGGAACGCGCCATTTCGTTCTGCAATTCCGGGCTGATGGCCTGCGACGCAAATACCATGTTCGACCTGATCGGCAAGGTCGGCAATAAAAACGCCTCGGGTGAGTATTACCTGACTGACCTGGTGGAGCTGGCCCGGCGCGAAGACCTTAAAGTGACCGCTGTGTCCTGCGATGAGGCGCAGACGCTGGGCGTCAACTCCCGCGCGGAACTGGCTCAGGCGGATGCGCTGTTTCAGACCCGCGCACGGGCTGAACTGCTGGATCTCGGCGTCACCCTGATGGCGCCGGATACCGTCTATCTCGCCTTTGACACTATCATCGGTCGCGACACGGTGATCGAGCCCAACGTGGTTTTCGGCCCCGGCGTGACGGTGGAGAGCGGCGCATTGATCCGGGCGTTTTCGCATCTGGAGGGCTGCCATGTCAGCCGCGGCGCCAAAGTCGGTCCCTATGCCCGCTTGCGCCCCGGTGCGGAACTGGCCGAGGACACTCACGTTGGCAACTTTGTCGAGATCAAGAATGCTGAAATCGCCGCCGGCGCCAAGGTCAATCACCTTAGCTATATCGGCGATGCATCGGTTGGCGAAGCCAGCAATATTGGCGCAGGCACAATTACCTGCAACTATGACGGGGTGATGAAGCACCGCACCGAGATCGGCGCCCGCGCCTTTATCGGGTCGAACACCATGCTGGTGGCACCGGTCCGGGTCGGGAGTGAGGCGATGACCGCCACCGGTGCAGTGATCACAAAGAATGTCGAAGACGGCGCCCTGGCCCTTGCCCGCGCCGAACAGACCAACAAGCCGGGCCGGGCACGCAAGCTGATGGATATCCTGCGCGCCAAGAAAGCCCGCCTGCAGAAGGAAGCCAAGTGATGTGCGGAATTGTCGGCGTACTGGGTAATCACGAAGCGGCCCCGATCCTGGTCGAAGCGCTGAAGCGGCTGGAATACCGCGGCTATGACAGTGCCGGCATTGCCACCGTGAACAACGGCGCGCTGCGCCGCCGCCGTGCGGTTGGCAAGCTGGTGAACCTCAGCGACCTTCTGGTACATGAACCGCTGGCCGGCAAATCCGGCATCGGCCACACCCGCTGGGCTACCCATGGCGCGCCTTCTGTCAGCAATGCGCACCCGCACCGCGCGGGCGCCGTCGCAGTCGTGCACAATGGCATCATCGAGAACTACAAGGAGCTGCGGGCTGAGCTGCTGGATTGCGGTATGGAGTTCCGGACAGAGACCGACACCGAAACCGTCGCCCTGATGACGGAACGCTACCTGCAGGAAGGGCTGGCGCCGGTGGATGCCGCTTTCAAGACGCTGGACCAGCTGCAAGGTGCCTTTGCGCTCGCCTTTCTGTTTGATGGCGAGGAAGACCTGATCATCGCTGCCCGCAAGGGCTCGCCGCTGGCAATCGGCCATGGCGATGGCGAGATGTTCGTGGGCTCCGATGCCATCGCCCTGGCGCCGCTCACCGACCGGATCACCTATCTGGAGGAAGGCGACCGCGCCGTCGTCACCCGCGCAGGCGCAGAAATCCGCAATGCAGACGGCGCCCTGGTGAACCGGGTGACCAAGACCATCCAGATCGATTCTGCCCAGGTCGACAAAGCCGGCCACAAGCATTTCATGGCCAAGGAAATCGCCGAGCAGCCGCATGTGATTGCCGAAGCAATCCGCCACTATCTGCCGGTTGAGGAAGACGCCGTGCGCCTGCCCGGCGAGGTGGACTTTTCGCAGGTCGAACGGCTGACCCTGGTCGCCTGCGGCACAGCCTACTACGCCTGCGTCACTGCAAAATACTGGTTCGAACAGATCGCCCGGCTGCCGGTCGAGGTCGATATCGCCTCGGAATTCCGCTACCGCGAGCCGCCGATCCCCGGCAAGACACTGGCGCTGTTTGTCTCCCAGTCGGGCGAGACCGCCGACACTCTGGCCGCGCTGCGCTATTGCCAGGAAAAGGCGGATAAGATCCTGTCAGTGGTAAATGTTCCCGAAAGTTCCATCGCGCGGGAGAGCGATCTGGCACTGCCGATCTATGCCGGGCCGGAAATCGGCGTGGCGTCCACCAAGGCCTTTACCTGTCAGCTGACAGTTCTGCTGGCGCTGGCACTGAAAGCCGCCTGCGACCGCGGCCATCTGAGCGCCGGGGAGATGGCGGATTATGCCACCGCGATCCGCGGGTTGCCCAATGTGATGTCCTCCGCGCTGGAGCAGAACGAGGCAATCCGCCAAGCCGCGCAGAAGGTCAGCGAAGCCCGCGACGTGCTGTTCCTGGGCCGCGGCCTGATGTTCCCGCTGGCACTGGAAGGCGCGCTGAAGCTGAAGGAAATCAGCTACATCCACGCTGAAGCCTATGCGAGCGGCGAGTTGAAGCATGGCCCCATCGCACTGATCGACAAACATATGCCGGTGGTGGTGCTGTCCCCCAAGGATTCGCTTTTCGACAAATCGGTCTCCAACATGCAGGAGGTTCTGGCGCGCAAGGGCAAGGTGCTGATGATCTCCGATCAGAACGGCATTGACGAGGCCGGAGACGACGTCTGGTGTGCCATCCGGATGCCCCGGGTGAAGGAGGCGCTGACCCCGATCCTCTATGCCATCCCGGCGCAGCTGCTGGCCTATCACACCGCGGTGGCCAAGGGCACCGACGTGGACCAGCCGCGCAATCTGGCGAAATCCGTTACCGTGGAGTAGCAGCCGGTGGCCAAGCAATTCAACCGGATCAATGAGGATCACGCGCGTTTCATCGCTGCGCAGCATATATTCTTTTCCGGAACCGCTGCGGCGGAAGGCCGGGTGAACATCTCCCCCAAGGGCATGGAAAGCCTGCGGGTGATGGACCCGAACCGGATCGTTTGGCGCAACCTCACCGGCAGCGGCAACGAGACTGCAGGGCATTTGCGCCAGATGAACCGGATGACGCTGATGTGGTGCAGCTTCGAGACGCGGCCTCTGATACTGCGGGCCTATGGTTCGGCCCGCACCCTGCATCCCCGCGAACCGGAATTTGCGGAGCTCAACGCGCTGTTCCCTGCCAACCCAGGCCCGCGCCAGATCTATGACATGAGTGTGGAAATGGTTCAGACGTCCTGCGGCTACGCGGTGCCGTTCCTCGATTACGCCGGCGAACGGGACACATTGGACAGGGTGACCGAACCGTTGGGCCAGGATGGGCTCCATACATTCTGGGCAGAGCGCAACATGACCACAATCGACGGGCAGCCGTCCAACATTTTCGGAGATACTGATGACGCTGGATGACGCTCTTGCCAGTTTGAAAGCGCAGGCAGAACCCGGCCGCGCCGCGCAGATGGCCGCCTACCACAAGCAAACCCGCGAAATACTCGGCGTGCCCAACCCGGCCACCAATGACCTGACCAAGACCTGGCGGCAGGCGCTGCCGCTCGAAGAACGGGTCAACCTGGCACGCGCCCTGTGGGAGACGGATATCTTTGAGGCCCGCATCGCTGCCGCCAAGCTGCTGACCCAGGCGCGGATCAAAGAGGATGCGCCCGTTTGGGAACTGCTGCAGGCATGGGTGCCCGGGTTTGACAGCTGGGCCATTGCCGATCACGCCTGCTCGGCCATTTCAAAGCGCCTGCAAGCCGCACCGGAACGCTTGGACACGGTCGAGGCCTGGACGCAGTCGGATCACATGTGGTCCCGCCGCGCCGCTCTGGTCGCCACCCTGCCCTGGGCCAAGATGAACAATTTGAAGCCTGCTGACCAGGAACAGCGCGAACGTATACTCGGCTGGGCGGCGGCTTATGTGCCGGACCGCAACTGGTTCATGCAAAAAGCCGTGGCTTGGTGGCTGCGCGACCTCAGCAAACATGACGCGGAGCGCACCCGCGCGTTTCTGGCCGAACATGGGGCAGCCATGAAAGCCTTCGCTCGCAAGGAAGCGGCAAAATACCTGAAAGAGGTTTAGACCAGCCAAAACGTCCGCCCGGCGCCAGCCGGGCAGCGAACGCCCCCGCCCCAAGAGGGCGGGCGCTTCCCCGCTCTCAAGCAGGATCAACCCGCGGGCAGTACCTGTACCTCGGCCAATTCCGTCAGCGGCAGGCTTAATGCGCGCATGGCGCCGATCGACAGGCGGCTGCCGCCGGACTCGGCCCCCGGGGCTGGCTTCAGCGTCAGCACCACCTGGGTGTTGCGGCTGGTGCGCACCAATGCCTGCTGTTCAGCAGCCACCAGCGGTGTTTCCATCCACAATCCCGGCAGCGACGGATCGCCCAGCGAAGCCACCGTGGTTGCAGAGCCGCGGAACGACGGCGCGGCGGGCAAGGCCGGATCCGCCTCGGCCGCATCAACGCCGGGGGCCGGCTGCAGCACCGGGTCCTGCAGCTCAGCTGCCGCCGGTGCACCCTGGCCGCCAAGGATTGAAGAATTCAGCTGGATCCCGTTACAGGCGGCCAGCAAGGAAATCGAAGCAAGGGAAATGACTGTCATACGCATGAGGCGACCCTAGCTTTGCGCGAAACTCTTTGCCAGCGGTAAAAGCCGTCCCCCTCTTGCCGCGGGCGGTGCCCCGCTTTACCTAGGAGGCATGACAGCTCCGCTTATTGATCCCTTCGCCCGCGCAATCACTTATCTGCGTGTCTCGGTCACCGACCGCTGCGACTTCCGCTGCGTTTATTGCATGTCCGAGAATATGACCTTTTTGCCCAAGAAGGATCTCCTGACCCTGGAGGAGCTGGACCGGCTGTGTTCCACCTTCATCCGGCTCGGCGTTGAGAAGCTCAGGATCACAGGAGGTGAGCCGCTGGTCCGGCGCGGCATCCTGACTTTCTTCCAGTCGATGAGCCGCCATCTGGACACCGGCGCCCTGAAGGAGCTGACGCTGACCACCAATGGCTCGCAGCTGGCGAAATATGCCGATGACCTTTACGCCGCCGGGGTGCGCCGGGTGAATATCTCGCTCGACACGCTGGACGAACAGAAATTCGCCGATGTTACCCGCTGGGGCCGCCTGCCGCAGGTTCTGAAGGGTATTGACGCCGCGCAGAAGGCCGGCCTGAAGGTCAAAATCAACGCCGTGGCGCTCAAGGGCTTCAACGAAGAAGAACTGCCCAGGATCACCGCCTGGTGTGCCGAACGCGGCCTGGATCTCACCTGGATAGAGGTCATGCCGATGGGCGAAGACATCGGCGCGATGGAGCGCATCGGCCAGTACTGGTCGCTGAAGGACGTGCGTGCGGAATACGAAAACCACTATACCGTCACCGATCTGGCTGAGCGCACCGGCGGCCCGGCGCGATATGTGCGGCTGGAGGAAACCGGCCAGAAGATCGGCTTCATCACCCCGCTTTCCCATAATTTCTGCGAAAGCTGCAACCGGGTGCGGGTGACCTGCACCGGTGAAATTTACACCTGCCTGGGCCAGGAGGGCAAAGCCGACCTGCGTGCGCCCCTGCGCGCAAACGAGGAAGGCACCGGCGTCTTGGAGGCCGCGATCCGCGCCGCCATCGGCGACAAGCCCCGCGGGCATGACTTTGACTATTCCCGGCAGGAAGCCGGCGGCCAGATGTCCCGCCACATGAGCCACACCGGCGGCTGATCATGTCCAGTGACTCGCCCGTGCGGCCGACGCTGCTTTACTCCCTTTATTGCGGCGCCAGCGCCCTGATTGCGCCCTTTGCCTGGCGCAAGGTGGCGGGCAAACTGCGTGATTACGGCCTGCCGGAGGCGCGCGTGCGCGAACGCCTCGGCCACGCCTCCCTGCCCCGTCCCGCCGGGCAGCTGATATGGTTCCATGCCGCCTCGGTCGGCGAGAGCTTATCGGTGCTCACACTCATCAAGCGCATGGGAGAACAGGCGCCGGACGCGGAATTTCTGATCACTTCCGGCACGCCAACGTCTGCCGAGCTGATTGCCAAACGGATGCCGCCGCGCTGCCGCCATCAGTTCCCGCCGCTGGACACAGCCTCCGCGGTGGACCGGTTTCTGGCGCACTGGCGCCCCGATCTGGGCGTGTTTGTCGAAAGCGAGCTGTGGCCGCAAATGCTGGTGCGGGCGCGCAAGGGCGGCTGCCCGCTGGTGCTGCTGAATGCGCGGCTGTCGGACCGGTCTGTGGAAGGCTGGAAGAAACGCCCGGAAACGGCGCGCTACATCCTGGGGCAATTCGACCTGCTGGTGACGCAAAATGCAAAGACCGCATCAAACCTGCAGGCAATGGGCGCCAACCCCAAGCGCGTCCGCCCCGGCAGCAACCTCAAGGCCGTCTCAGCGCCGTTGCCGGTCGACCGGGACAGCCTTGAAAAGCTGCGTAGAAACATCGGTGAACGCCCGGTCTGGATTGCGTCCTCCACCCACGAGGGCGAGGAAGAGACCGTGCTGGAGGCACATAAAACGCTGCTGAAGAAGCACCCGGACCTTTGCCTGCTGCTCGCTCCCCGACACCCCGAACGCGGCGATGCGGCAGAAGCTCTGGTGAAGGGCGCAGGCCTGTCCTGCGCGCGGCGCAGCAAGGGCGTCATGCCCGGGACTGCCACCCAGGTCTATCTGGCTGACACTTTGGGCGAGGTCGGCACCTGGTATGCCCTCAGCCCGCTGGTATTCCTGGGCGGCTCCCTGCGCGAAATCGGCGGCCACAACCCGTTTGAGCCGATGCAGGCGGGCGCTACAGTGATCACCGGCACCGGACATTACAATTTCGCCGAAACCTATGCCGAACTGACCGCGCTTGGCGCCGCCGCTGAGGTGCGGTCCGCGGCAGAGTTGACCGATCAGGTTGCCACCTGGCTGGAGCAGCCGCAGGCCTTCCAGGCCGCTTGTGATGCCGCCCGGCAATTCATCTCACGCCAGTCGGATCAATTGGACAAGACGGTGGACGCCCTGCTGGCGATTCTGCCCCGCGATGGAGGCCATGATGGCACAAACTGACGCCAATACGGTCGAAGTCATCGCGCCGAATTTCAAACGCCGCCTGTCCGGCGTCACCTCTACCATCGTGCGGCTGGTGCCGCTGCAGCGCCAGCAGATCGCCATTGCCACCGCCGGCAGCGGCCTGCCCGGCGGCATGCCGCATCTATCGGTGCTGCAGCTCTTGTTCATGAAACGCAACGGCCCCGCCGGCGCCCGCGTCTGGCACGCCCGGCGCAATGTCGAAATGCTCGGCGGGCTGGCGTTGAAATACCTGCTGGGCAAGCGGCTGAAACTGTTGTTCACTTCTGCTTCACAGCGCCATCACTCCGGTTACACCAAATGGCTGATTTCCAACATGGACCGGGTGATCGCAACTTCGGCCAAAGGTGCCGCCTATCTGCAGAACCCGGTGCAGGTGGTGCATCACGGGATCAATACCGAAGAGTTTTCCCCGCCCGCTGACAAAGCCGCGTTGCGGCGTGACCTGGGCCTGCCTCAGGATGCAATCCTGATCGGTTGCTACGGCCGCATCCGGGCGCAAAAAGGCACGGACGTCTTTGTCGATGCCATGCTGGAGGTGCTGAAAGCGCATCCCCAAGCGGTGGGCCTGGTCATGGGCCGCGCCACCGAAAAGCATGTGGCGTTTGAAAAGGAGCTGCGCGCCAAGGTGGAAGCCGCAGGCCTGTCCGGCCGCCTGCTGTTCCCGCCTGAGGTGCCGGTTTGGGAAGTTTCCCGCTGGTATCAGGCGCTGGATCTCTATGTGGCACCGCAACGCTGGGAGGGATTTGGCCTGACCCCGCTGGAAGCCATGTCTTGCGGGGTGCCTGCGGTTGCCACCCGCGTTGGCGCCTTTGAAGAGCTGATCGCCCCGGGTGAAACCGGCCTCTTGATCGACGCAGGCGAGACCCGGCAGATGGTGGAGGCGATCAATGAGGTGTTATCCACCGAAGGGCAGCTGGACACTTGGTCAGAGGCAGCACGCAAGCACGCGATTACCAATTTCGCGTTGGAAAAGGAGGCCGGTACGCTGGTCGCGATCTACCGCGAGATGCTGGAGCATTAGCTTCTTCCTTTATCCCAAAGTATCTACCGCCTAAGCTCACTCAATTCGCTGTCGCAACAAAAGCAAAGCTACCGTTCATGCGGCATGCGGCGAAAGCCGGCGCAGAGCCAACCTGTTTAATGCTGCATTATCTCTCAATGTCCGCATCAGTTTGGT
>NZ_JAKFZM010000050.1:0-28973 GCF_021654205.1 Leisingera sp. MMG026
GCGCGAAACCGGTGGCGCTTCAGGCCGGGTCAGCCTGAATTCGCGGGTGCATTGCCCGAAAAGCCCAGGTTTTCCAAGGCAAAACTGTCGCCGGCCCCCAGCAGCCTTGCAACCAGTTTGCCGTTTTCCAGGACAAGCGCATCGCCGCTGTCTTCCTCCCGCTGAATGCTGAAACCTCCGGTATTGCCGCCCGCAACCCGAACGGTATCGGTTCCGGCCTCAAAATCCTCAATCGTGATTACGCCGGTTGCATCCGGATCACGGTGCAGCTCAAACACGTCCTTGCCGCTGCCGCCAATGGCGGTATCCCCTGCCCCCAAGGCCAGGAAGTCGTTGCCATCGCCGCCGTCCAGCGTGTCAGCCTCATCATCCGCGGACAAAGCAAAAATATTCTCCGCGGATTCCTCGCCGTCGCGCAGGGATTTCAGCGTCCCGGCATCCGGCTCCGGGTCAACACTGACACCGAAAAGGTTGTCGTTGCCGCGCCCGCCGGACAAGTCGTCCGAACCTTCGCCGCCTGCAAGCACATCATCCCAGTCCCCGCCCATCAGCGTGTCGTCGCCGGTGCCGCCGAACAGGATATCCTTGCCGCCTTCGCCGTCCAGCACATCCGCGCCCGCACCGCCCAGCAAAATGTCGTGGAATTCGCCACCAGACAGCAGATCTGCGCCGCCTTCGCCTTGCAGGATGTCCAGCCCCGGGCCGCCGGACACCGTATCATCGCCATTGCCGGCGCGCACCTGATCATTGCCTCTGCCGGCATCAATACTGTCAGCCTCATCGCCAAGCTGCAGGCGGTCGGAATTTTCCGTGGGTTCTGTATCGGGCTGCTCTTCTTCCGGCAGCGGCAGGTCAAAGTCATAAGCACTTGCCGAGGCGCCGGCCAGCAACAAGACTCCCAGGATCAAGGCTTCGTACATTCTGTGCTGCTCCACTGCGTCAGGACTTCTGCCCCTGCGGTGAAGCTATCGCAAACACCCGCCGCGGACGAGCGCCGGGCGGCCTGACTGCATGAAAAACAGTGTTTCCAGCGGGTCCCGCAAAGGCCGGAAAACGAACAATATTTTGCCGTTTTCCTTTACCCCGGCGCAGGCGCGGGACAAGCTCAGCCCGCCGGCTGTGCTTTTTCTTCGATTTCCTGGGCCAGCGCCTCGGTCCGGGCGGCCAGTTCAGCCAGGCTTTCAGTAACCTGCGGCGGCACGATCGGGACTTCGATCCGCTCGGGTTCCGGTGCCGGCATGGCGCGCAACTCCGCCAGCTCCTGGTCGCGTTCGGCGAGAACGGCCTCAACCTCTTTGATCCGGTCCTCGACCGCGGCGGTCTTGTCAGCCAGCATCAGCCCGGCCATCAGCAGCATCCGGGCCTCGGGCATCCGGCCGATCTGGTCCGACAGCACCTGCGCCTCGTCATCCAGCATTTTGGCGGCGGAATGCAGATAGCTTTCCTCACCTTCCTGGCAGGACACCTCAAAGCCGCGGCCGCCGATCATTATGGTCACTTCGGGCATCAGACTTCCTCCCCTTCCGGCAGGTTGCGGGCATTGGCCAAGAGCGGCTCCAGCTTGGCCAGCACCGCGTTGACCTGGGCCTGGTCGCTGGCCTGCGCGGCGCGCAGCCCCTCGATCTCGGCTTCCATAGCCGTGTTGATCAGCCCGGCATCGCCCAGGCTTTGGGCATTTGCATCGCGCAGCGCTGTGTTGGAGGCACGCAGCTCCTCGTTGGCCTGGCGCAATTGCTGCAGTTCGGTATCAAGCCGCAGCAGGGTTTCATTCTGGCGTTCAATCTCTGCGCCCCTGTCCTGGGCCGGGGCCGTATCCGCCGGTGCTGCCGCAGCAGCCGACGCCTCCTCCAGCTGGGCCTTCAGGCTGTCATTGGCAGCCTGGGCCTCAGACAGCTGGTCTTCCAGCGCTTCCTTGTCACTGGCGGCGGTATTTGCCGCGGCTTCCAGCTCCCCCTTCAGCCTTGCAACTTCACCGCGCAGGGCTTCTTTTTCCGCCGGATCCCCGGCTTCGTTGCGCAACAACTGCAGCTCGGCTTCCATCGCCGCGATATCTTCATTTGCGGCGGGAGCCTGGTTTCCGGCCTCCTGCAGACGTGCGCGCAACACCTTCACACGCTCTTCAAGCTGGGCGTTGGCGAGCTTTTCTTCTTCCAGCGCTTGTTCAATCTCAGCCGTCGCAGCCCCGGCAGCAGCCGCTTCCGCCGCCTTAGCGGCCTCGGCAGCAACCTCTGCGGCCTTGACCTTATCCGCTTCGCGCGCCTCTTGCAGCGCAGCCGTGCCGGTGCCGATACGCTCAAGCGCGGCCTGAATGCGGCCTTGCAATTCTTCAATCTGGTTCATGCCTGTCCCTCACCCGTCCACATCAGTGCCATATTCGTTCCGGCGCCCGCGCGAATCGCGCATCTGCCGCCGACATGGGCCAGTTCTTCCCTTTCAGGGATAAAACACCCCCCCTTGTGTTTCAACCACTTGCCGCGCCAACTTCGCGCAACATAGCAGACATAGGCGCAACCATGCTTGATCTTTGCGGCATCGCTGTTATTGAGCGCAGCAATTGCCTGTTAACGCCAAAGGACGATCCAAGTGGACCTGACAGCCCTGCGCACCGCCAATCCCGACCATTGGAACAAGGCCGCCGCCATTCGCGCGCTGGCTCTGGACGCCGTCGCCGCCGCCAATTCCGGCCACACCGGAATGCCGATCGGCATGGCCGATGTGGCGACCGTGCTGTTCGAAAAGCACCTCAAATTCGATGCATCCAACCCGCAGTGGCCGGACCGTGACCGGTTCATCCTGTCGGCGGGCCACGGCTCGATGCTGATCTATTCGCTGCTGTATCTTGTCGGCGACCGTCAGGTGACCCTGGATCAGATCAAGAACTTCCGCCAGACCGGCGCGCTGACTGCGGGCCACCCGGAAAACTTCCTGCTGGATGCGGTTGAAACCACCACCGGCCCGCTGGGTCAGGGCATCTCGAACGCTGTCGGCTTTGCCATGGCCGAGGAAATGCAGCGCGCCCATTACGGCCGCAAGGTCGTGGATCACCACACCTATGTGATCGCCGGCGACGGCTGCCTGATGGAAGGCATCAGCCAGGAGGCAATCGGTCTTGCCGGCCGCCACCAGCTGGGCAAACTGATCGTGTTCTGGGACAACAACAACATCACCATCGACGGCACCGTTGATCTGTCCGACCGCACCAACCAGGTGCAGCGCTTCAAGGCGTCGGGCTGGCAGGTGCTGGAAATCGACGGCCACGACCCCAAGGCCATCGACGAGGCCATCGAGGCCGCCAAGAAGTCCAAGAAACCGTCGATGATCGCCTGCAAAACCCATATCGCTCTGGGCCACGCCGCACAGGACACCTCCAAGGGCCACGGCGCCCTGACCGATGCGGACCAGCTGAAGGCCGCCAAGGACGCCTATGGCTGGACCGGCGGCGCGTTTGAAGTGCCGAGCGAGATCAAATCCCAGTGGGAAGAGATCGGTGCGCGCGGCAAGTCCGAGCGCGAAGCCTGGGAAGCCCGTTTTGCCGAGCTGTCGACGCAGAAACAGGACCGTTTCAACCGTGCCTATGCACTGGACGCGCCCAAGAAACTGTCCGCCGCCATCAAGGCGCTGAAAAAGCAGGTCAGTGAAGACCGGCCCAAGGTCGCGACCCGCAAATCCTCGGAAATGGCGCTGGCCGTCATCAACCCCTTGATGCCGGAAACCGTGGGCGGCTCGGCCGACCTCACCGGCTCCAACAACACCAAGACCGGCGATCTCGGCACCTTCGACACCGACAACCGCAAGGGCCGCTATGTCTATTGGGGCATCCGCGAGCACGGCATGGCCGCAGCGATGAACGGCATGGTGCTGCACGGCGGCGTGCGCGCTTACGGCGGCACCTTCTTCTGCTTCACCGACTATGCCCGCCCGGCCATGCGCCTGGCCGCGCTGTCCAAGATCCCGACAGTGTTTGTGATGACCCACGACTCGATCGGTGTCGGCGAAGACGGCCCGACCCACCAGCCGGTGGAGCATCTGGCAATCTGCCGCGCGACCCCGAACACCTATGTGTTCCGCCCCGCCGACACCGTGGAAACCGCCGAGGCCTGGGAAATCGCCCTGACCTCCAAGGACACCCCGTCGGTGATGACCCTGACCCGTCAGAACCTGCCGACCGTCCGGACCGAGCATAAGCTGACCAACATGGTCGAAAAAGGCGCCTATGTGCTGGCCGAGGCCGAGAACAAGCGCCAGGTGATCCTGATCGCCACCGGCTCTGAGGTTTCCGTGGCGATGGAAGCCAAGGCCAAGCTGGAGGCCGAGGGTATCGGCACCCGCGTCGTCTCCATGCCCTGCATGGAGCTGTTTGCGCAGCAGGACGAAGCCTACCGCCGCAAGGTCCTGCCCGCAGGCCCCGTCCGCGTCGGTATCGAGGCCGCCATGCGCGCCGGCGGCTGGGACCGCTGGCTGCTGGGCGAGCGCGGCCAGGAGAAGAAAGCCGCATTCGTCGGCATGGACCGCTTCGGCGCCTCTGCCCCGGCAGGCGAGCTATTCGAGCGCTTCGGCATCACCGCTGAGGGCACCGTTGCGAAGGTGAAAGAGCTGCTGGGCTGAGGCCCGTCAAACACTAGAAACAGAAAAGGGCTCCTGTCGGAGCCCTTTTTTTTGGTTTGAACCACCTATTGCGCGTTGTCAGTTTCGGCCATTTCCTTCAACGCATCATAGGCTTTCTGTGCATAGTCCAAACGCAGCTCGTAGTTACCGCTGGCGACGATGAATTCTGGAGGTTCTATCCCCGCAGCAAGGAAAGCTTGCGTCATTTGAGTGCCGGAAAGCGGGACATAGTCCGAAGACTCGCCGCTGAATTTGTTGAACAACCGGCCTCCGAACCAGCCACTGCGAGCTTGTGCCTGTTTTGCGGAATGCAGGCGAAAATGGAGGAAACCGTACAACTGTTTCACGTCCATGGGGGCGAGGTCCGCTGCCTTGCTGATTGCCGAGAGCAAAGACGCCGTTCCGCCTGTCGAGATTTCACCTGCTGCGACTTGGTTTGGAGTTGGGCCGGAAAGAATCTTGATAATTGGCTTCTTCAAAAGCGAATCCTCAAACTTTTGCAATCATATGACTTATCACTTTCAGTGGCTGGCAGACTTCCCTGAAACCGCCGCTATCATCGGCCCCACAACCTTGGTTGCCAGCGGGATCAGAACCAGCCCCCAGGCAACCCCAAACACCCCGTCCATTGCCGCCTTTGCCGTCCACTCCGCAAGGCCCTCCCAAGCGGCAGGCACCGCATGGCCCACAGCATAGGCCCAGTCGTGAATGTGATGGCCCAGCCAGCCAAAACCCAGAACCTCCAGCCCGTGGATGATGATGGAGCCGCCAACCCACAGCATCGCCGCGGTGCCGACCACCGACAGGATCTTCATCAGCACCGGCATGAACTTGACCAGCCCGCGCCCCAGCCCGCGGCCAAAGCCGGTATGGGCATTCTCAGCCATATACAGCCCCACATCATCCATCTTCACAATCAGCGCGACAGAGCCGTAGACCGCCAGCGTCACCCCGATCGCCACCACCGCCAGCGTCGCCCCTTGGATCCAGACGTTTGGCGCCTCAATGGCAGCCAGCGCGATTGTCATGATCTCGGCGGACAGGATGAAATCGGTCTTGATCGCGCCTTTGATCTTCTGCTCCTCCAGATGGCCGGGGTCCTTGACGCTCATGTCTTCGTCAATGGCGTGACTGGCATGGGGGAACAGCACGTGAAAGATCTTCTCGGCCCCCTCAAAGCACAGGTACGACCCGCCCAGCATCAGCAAGGGCGTAATGAGCCAAGGGGCAAAATTCGCCAAAAGCATCGCCACCGGCATCAACAGGATCAGCTTGTTGAACAAAGACCCGCGGGTGATGCGCCAGATGATCGGCAGCTCGCGCGCAGGCGCAAAGCCCTGCAGGTACTTCGGCGTCACCGCCGCATCGTCGATGATCACGCCCGCGGTCTTGGCCCCGGCCTTGCCCGCCGCCGCCGCCACATCATCGACCGAGGCCGCCGCAACCTTGGCAATCCCCGCCACATCATCCAGAAGCGCCAGCAAACCGCTCATACCCAATCCCTCAAATCCTGTCCGCGTTCGGGGGCAATCTGCCCGCTTCCGCGCCGCAGCACAAGCGTTAGCGCCACCGTCCGCACCCAGCCGATTTCCGTTAACGCCACCGCCGCAATTCGTTAGCGCCATCGTTCGCTTTTTGCGCTAACAGTTTCATTTAATGACGCTTTTACCTCTTTAGACCACATCTGCACCGGTCTATATGGCGATCAAAGGTTTTTGCTCGCTTGGAGACGTAACTCATGACCATCAAAGTCGGGATCAACGGTTTTGGCCGCATCGGCCGCTGCACCCTGTCGCATATCGCAGCATCGGGCCGCGACGACATCGAAGTGATCAAGGTGAACGCCACCGGCCCGCTGGAGACCGCAGCCCACCTGATCAAATACGATAGCGTGCATGGCCGTTTCCCCGGCGAGGTCACCATTGGCGAAGGCACCATGAACCTGGGCCGCGGCGACATGCAGATGTTCTCCACCTACGACATGGCTGAGCTGGACTGGTCGGGCTGCGACGTGGTTCTGGAATGCACCGGCAAGTTCAACGACGGTGAAAAAGCCAAAGCGCATCTGGAGCGCGGTGCGAAGAAAGTACTGCTGTCCGCCCCCGGCAAAAACGTCGACAAGACCATCGTCTTCGGCGTCAACGACGACCAGCTGACCGCCGCCGACACCATGATCTCCAACGGCTCCTGCACCACCAACTGCCTGGCGCCGCTGGCCAAGGTGCTGGACGAGGCGTTCGGCATCGAGCACGGCATCATGACCACCATCCACGCCTACACCGGCGACCAGCCGACTCTGGACCGCCGCCACAAGGACCTGTACCGCGCCCGCGCTGCCGCCATGTCGATGATCCCGACCTCGACCGGCGCCGCCAAGGCCTTGGGTGAGGTGCTGCCGAACCTGAAAGGCCGCCTTGATGGTTCCGCCATCCGCGTGCCGACCCCGAATGTCTCCGCCGTGGACCTGACTTTCCGCGCTGGCCGCGATGTGACGCCTGAGCAAATCAACGCCGCCGTCAAGGAAGCCGCCGAAGGCCCGATGAAGGGCGTTCTGGGCTATGAGCCGGCACCGCTGGTCTCCACCGATTTCAACCACTCGCCCGAGAGCTCGATCTTTGCGCCGGATCAGACCCGGGTGCTGGACGGCCGCATGGTGCGGGTGCTGGCCTGGTACGACAATGAATGGGGTTTCTCGGTCCGCATGGCCGATGTGGCCGTCGCGATGGGCAAACTGGGCTGATCCCGGCCTAACCTCTTGAGACTTCACGCCCGCTCAGGTTATCTGGGCGGGCGTTTTCTATTGCGGCGGAGCCCCGATGACCAACCGGATTGCCATTTCCCTCGGCGTGTTCCTGATTGCCGCCGCGGTGATCGACATCGCCATGTTCGGCGATCAGCACATGATCTTCCTGGGCAAGAAACTGTTTGCCCTGATCGACTGGGTCGCCTTCTGGCGCTGACCGGCCTGTGGCCGCCTGCCACAGGTTTCGACGCCGCCTGTGCCGGTTTTGCTTCTTTCTGGTCTAAAATACCCCGGGGTGAATTGGCCTGCGGCCAAGAGGGGCAGCGCCCCTCCCGCGTCAGCCTGCGGCCCGCACTGCACTCAGCGGGTTTACCCCACGCCGGTTCATGCGGTCTTGCCCAAACGCTCCAGCAGCTTGTCGTTGACCAGCGGAGTGACGAATTTCGACACGTCGCCGTCCAGCCGGGCGATTTCCTTGACCAGTTTTGATGCAATCGCCTGGTGCCGTGCCTCTGCCATCAGGAACACGGTCTCGATCGAACTGTCCAACGCCCGGTTCATACCGACCATCTGAAACTCATACTCGAAATCGGCAACTGCCCGCAGGCCGCGCACGATGATTTGCGCGCCGACGTCGCGGGCGCAGTCGATCAGCAGGTTTTCAAACGGATGCGCAACAATTTCGGTCCCGGTTTCGGTGCTGAGCTTGGCGCATTCCGCCTCGATCATCTCAACCCGCTCTTCCAGGTCAAACAGCGGCCCCTTGTCGCGGTTGATTGCCACGCCGATAACCAGTTTATCCACCATCGCGCTGGCGCGGCGGATAATGTCGATATGCCCGATGGTGATCGGGTCAAAGGTGCCGGGATACAGACCCACACGCATCGGCGGCCTCCTGCTTTGTCAAATTTCTGCACAGGCAAACATATTTGCAGCCGTCATTGCAAGAGGGCAGAAATACGGACACCGCCGCTGCGGCTTAGTGCCCCATGATCATGCCTTGCAGGGCATCTTTCTCCATTGCCACCTGCGCCAGCTGCGCTTTGACCAGATCGCCAAGCGTTACGATCCCAACAAGTTTTCCATCTTCGACAACCGGCATATGGCGGAAACGCCCTTCGGTCATCTGCTGCAGCACACCGCCGACATTCGACTGGCTGGTGCAGGTCACCAGCTTGCGCGTCATGTATTCGCTGACAGGTTTGCTCAGGCAGCCGGGCCCGCTGACGGCAAGCTCACGGACAATATCGCGCTCGGACAGAATGCCATCGGGTTTTTCTCCATCCGCGGAAACTACAACGGAACCGAATTTGTTCTCGGCCAAAAGCTTTGCTGCTTCCGACACGCTGGCATCCGGCTTGATCGTGACCACACCGTTGGTGGCTTTGGACTTCAAAATGACCTGAACGAGCACGTTGCAGACCTCCATAATATTGGCGCGTTTCAATTAAGTGTGCCGCAACGCAGCTTTAAGTCAAGGCTTCCAGCCGGGCCACCTCGTCGCGGATGCCTTTCGACAACGCCAGGGCAAAGCGGTTCAACCGCTCGCTGCGCTGGTCTCCCTGGTGGCGCACCAGATGGAAACTGCGCGTCAGGCTGACTTTGTCGGTCAGGATCTTGCGCAGCATCCGGTGGGACGGCAGGCTGAAGTCATGCGCAATGCAGATCGCCGTGCCCTGGGCCGCCATCTTGATCTGCACTGACACGGAATTCGACGCAAGCGCCACCCGTTCGACACCTATATCGTTCAGATAGTCCAGTTCCTTGTCGAAAATCATGTCGGGGATGTAGCCAATCATCTTGTGGCCCTTCAGATCCGCCAGCCCGGTGATCGGCGGATGGTTCTTCAGGTAATGACGCGAGGCGACCAGATGCAGCCGGTAGTCGCAGATCTTCTGCACCAGCAGCTTGCCCGCTGTCGGCGCGCTGACGGTCACTGCCATATCCGCCTCGCGGCGGCTGAGGTTGATCACCCGCGGCAGCGCCACGATCTGGATGTCCAGATCCGGGTTCTCCTCGGCGATCCGGGCGCAGACCTGCGGCAACAGATAGTTGGCGCTGCCGTCCGGGGCGCCTATACGTATCTGCCCGGACATGGTGTCGCTGGGGCCGCTCAGCGCTTCGGTCCCGGCGCGCATGGCCTGTTCGGCCGCTTCGGCATGGATCAGCAGACGGTCGCCCGCGGCACTCAGCGCATAGCCCTGCGGCGATTTCACAAACAGCGGTGTTTCCAGTGCGGCCTCAAACCGGGCAACCCGCCGTCCCACCGTTGCGGGGTCCATTTTGAGGATACGGCCGGCGCCTGACAGGCTCGCCTCCCGTGCCACCGCCAAAAACACTTTCATATCATCCCACTGCGGATCCATTGGCCCGGGTCCTCCGTCTTGCTGCCAACGTTCTGTTAACCTTTTGCGTTCCTGCAAAGCCTCTTTGAAATCTTTCCTCTTTTCCGATGATTTTTGCAAGCCTAGGATTAAGGCAAGATGAACAGAGGAGGATCCGATGAAAGAACTCGGCCATTTTATTAACGGCGCACTGATCTCCGGCACCTCGGGCCGTTTTGACGATATCTTCAACCCTGCAACCGGCGAAGTGCAGTATCTGTGCCCGATGGCCAGTGTTGTGGAAACCACTGACGCCATTGAAAAGGCAGCCGCGGCACAGCCCGCCTGGGGCGCCACCAACCCGCAGAAGCGCGCCCGCGTGATGATGGCCATGGTCGGCCTGATGAACCGCGACATGGACAAGCTGGCCGAGGCGCTGAGCCGTGAGCACGGCAAGACCATTCCCGACGCCAAGGGCGACCTGCAGCGCGGTTTGGAAGTGATCGAATACTGCATCGGCGCGCCGCAAATGCTGAAGGGTGAATTCACCGACAGCGCCGGCCCCGGCATCGACATGTATTCCATGCGCCAGCCGCTAGGCGTCGTTGCCTCGATCATGCCGTTCAACTTCCCCGCCATGATGCCGCTGTGGCACGTCGGCCCGGCCCTGGCCTGCGGCAACGCCGTAGTGCTGAAACCCTCCGAGCGCGACCCCTCGGTGCCGCTGATGCTGGCCGAGCTGTTTGTCGAAGCCGGCCTGCCCGCAGGCGTGTTCCAGGTAGTGAACGGCGACCGCGAAGCGGTTGATACCCTGCTCGACAGCGAGATCATCCAGGGCGTGTCCTTTGTCGGCTCCACCCCGATCGCGCAGTACATCTATTCCCGCGCCACCGCCAACGGCAAGCGCGCCCAGTGTTTCGGCGGCGCCAAGAACCATATGATTGTTATGCCCGACGCCGATCTGGACCAGGCCGCCGACGCGCTGGTCGGTGCAGGCTTCGGCGCGGCTGGCGAACGCTGCATGGCGATCTCGGTTGCGGTGCCGGTGGGTGAGGAAACCGCCGACAAGCTGATCGAAAAGCTCATCCCGCGCATTGAGAAGCTGAAAGTCGGCCCCTACACCGCAGGCGACGACGTGGACCTGGGTCCGGTTGTGACCGCGGCCTCCAAAGAACGCATTCTGGGCCTGATCCAGTCCGGCGTCGATCAGGGCGCGGAACTGGTGGTCGACAACCGCGACTTCAAACTGCAGGGCTACGAGGACGGCTTTTTTGTCGGCGCCCATCTGTTTGACCGGGTGACCCCGGACATGGATATCTACAAGCAGGAAATCTTTGGCCCGGTTCTGTCCACCGTGCGTGCAGACAGCTATGAGGACGCGCTGAAACTGGCGATGGATCACGAATACGGCAACGGCACCGCGATCTTTACCCGCGACGGCGACACCGCCCGTGATTTCGCAAGCCGCGTCAACATCGGCATGGTCGGCATCAACGTGCCGATCCCGGTGCCGCTGGCCTATCACACCTTCGGCGGCTGGAAGAAATCCATGTTCGGCGACCTGAACCAGCACGGCCCCGACAGCTTCAAGTTCTACTCCCGCACCAAGACCGTGACCTCGCGCTGGCCCTCGGGCATCAAGGAAGGCGGCGAGTTCAACTTCAAAGCAATGGACTGACCTTCCGGCCAGGCCGGAAACAATCAGAGGCTCCGGATTTCCGGGGCCTCATTTTTTTTGATCAGACTTCAAAAATCCGGGGCCAATCGATCACTATTTCGCAGTTTAGGCTGAATTGACCCTGTTTTGGCGGGCCTGCGGCAGAATTTCACTTGCCCCACGCGTCTGGTAGTCTATCCGGTCTGCATCAGACAAATAAAACGGCAGGCGTATGAGCAACTCCCCAGACTCCACCAGGCCGCAGGCGGCCGAGAAAACGGCGCGCGACTGGGTGAAGGTCCTCGCGCAATACAGGGAACCCGATCACAGGCGCAGCGCGTTTGAACTGGCGGTCACGGTTGTCCCCTTTCTCCTGCTCTGGGCTCTGGCCTGGTGGTCGCTGTCGGTCAGCTATTGGCTGACGCTGGCGATCTCCATTCTGATCGCGGCTTTCCTGTTGCGCCTATTCACCATCCAGCATGATTGCGGTCACGGTTCCTTCTTCCGCAACCGCCATGTCAGCGATTGGGTCGGCCGCATCATCGGCGTTCTGACCCTCACCCCGTATGACGTTTGGCGCCGCACCCATTCAATCCACCACAGCACCCATGGCAACCTGGGCAAGCGCGGCATGGGCGACATCCACACGATGACCGTGGCCGAATACCGGGCGCTGGGACGCTGGGACCGGCTGATGTACCGGATCTACCGCCACCCCGTGACCCTGTTCGGGTTTGGCCCCGGCTACCTGTTCTTCCTGCAAAACCGCATTCCCTACGGTCTGATGAACCAGGCCCGCTATTGGATCAGCGCGATGGGCACCAATGCGGTGATCCTCACAGCTGTCGGCATTATCTGGTACTTTGGCGGGCTGATGCCGCTTCTGCTGATCTTTGTGCCGGCAACATTGGTCGCCGCAACAGCAGGCATGTGGCTGTTCTATGTGCAGCATCAATTTGAGACCACTCAATGGGAACAGGAAGAAGACTGGCAGCTGCATGACGCCGCCCTGCATGGCAGCTCGCACTATGTGCTGCCGCCGGTTCTGCAGTGGATCAGCGCCAATATCGGCATCCACCATGTGCATCACCTTTACAGCCGCATCCCGTTCTACCGCCTGACCGAAGTGCTGCGCGATCATGCGGAACTGTCCGAAGGCAACCGGATGACCATCCGCGAAAGCCTGGCCAATGCCCGGCTGCACCTGTGGGATGAAGACAGCAAGCGCCTGCTGTCCTTCGCCCAGGCCCGGCCGCTGTACTCCTGACGCCTCATAGGGCGGTATTGCGGAGGTGGCGGTGTTCCGCCGCCCCCCGCAACACAAGCTTGTGAGGCGCCGCAATTCCGCTATGCCGCCTCTAGGAAAATCCGTGCGCCAGCTTATCTTGCTGTGGAGTTTTAGAGCAGCACGGTTGAGGAAAAATGACCAAACTCAAAATCACCCGCCGCGCCACCCTGATGGGCCTTGGCGCCACTTTGGCCGCTCCGGCCGTCCTGCGGGCGCAATCGACGGATGCCTTCCCGCAAGACGAGACTCCCATTCGCGAAGAGGTAGCGGTGCAGCGTAATCTGTCCGCCTTCACCCAGCAGAACTGGCAGGATCATTTCGACATACTCGGGGCCGGCTGCTTGCTGGCCGATATCAGCTCCCGCGCGCTGCACTACTGGGGGCCGGACGGTGAAACCTACCGGCTGTTCCCCTCTTCTGTGCCGATGACCGAGGATCTGACCAAACGCGGCTACACCAAAGTGGTGCGCAAACGGGAAAACCCAAGCTGGACTCCGACCGCCTCCATGCGCGAGCGTGATCCAACCCTGCCCGTCCGGATCGAGGGCGGCGTTCCCGGCAACCCGCTGGGCACCCGGGCAATGTATCTGGACTGGCCGGCCTATCTGGTGCACGGAACCCACGACACCCGCAAGATCGGACGGCAAAGCTCTTCCGGCTGTATCGGCCTCTACAATCAGCACGCCGAGGAGCTGTTTGAAATGGTGCAGATCGGCACTCAGGTCCGGTTGCTGTAGCCAGAAGACCGGGTTTAAAGCTGCAAAACAAAACGGAGCGCAGACGTGACTACGCTCCGTTGCATTCCGCTAACCCGAGATCAGGTCAGGCTGATGTGTTCCGGCTTCAGACCTGCATTGACCCTCTCAAGGGTTTTTTCCATCAAGGCCTCGAAATTCCGAGTGAACTTTTGAGTGTCATACAGAGGCCCTTCTGCGATCCCCTGTTTGACCCTTGCTTTCACATCTGCAAGATACTTTTGATCCCGCGCCAGTTTGAGTGCAAGAGCCTGATATTTTTGAGGCGAACTGGCCACAAGTTCCTGCATTCCAACGTTATGGAGTAGACTGGCAGCGACACGCGCCGCAAACTGTTTGCCGATTTTGGTGACAACAGGCACCCCGGCCCACAAAGCGTCGCTTGCGGTGGTATGCGCGTTCACTGCAAAAGTATCCAAAAAGATATCTGCAAGAGGCAAGCGGGCCAAGTGATCACTTTGATCTGCAAATCCGGCGAAAACTATCCGGTCGGCGGGAACACCTCGCTTCTTAGCTTCTTTGACAATATTTTTCTGAGCTCCACCTTCATTGCAGTAGAACCAAAGGACGCTGCTCGGTACCTTCTTCAGGAGTTTCATCCAAATATCGAACTCTTCAGGCGATACCTTGTACGGACTATTGAAGGAGCAAAACACGAACGCATCCTCCGGCAATCCAACATCGGAACGGGATGGCTTGTTCGCTGATGCGGAGCGTTTATCGTCATTTGGCTGATAGCAATCGGGCATATACAAGATTTTTTCGGTATAGTGCTTTCGCAATTGAGCCGGGATCGTGACGGGATCAGCTACCATGTAGTCCATTTCCTTGACACCGCAGGTGCCGGGGTAACCCAAATATGTAACATGCACAGGAGCCAGCCGCTCATTAAAGATGTTCAGGCGGTTGTCCCTTGTATACCCCTTCAAATCTACGGCAATATCCAGCCCGTCCATTCGCGCGATTTCCGCAATTTCATTGTTTTCTTTGTCGGCCACATGCCTATATGTGTCTGCCGCTTTTTCTGCTCTCCGCTTGCCCTCTTGATCTCTGTCCCTACCGTAGTCGTAAATATAAATTTCGAAACGCTCCCGATTGTGCATCTCAAATTGCCGGCCGATCAAGAACATTGTGGCATGATCAAAGAAGTCGCTGGAGAAGTATCCCAACCGGATCTTTCTGCCATTTGCACGCGGCCGGGCAAATTCAACGTCTCCGGCCACCGTTTTATGTGTCATGGCAACTTTTACAGAGAGTTTCTTCTGGAGTTCCGGATCGTCAACCACTGACAAGGAGGCAAACGGATCAACGACCGCTTGTGTCTCTTTCAGCAGCTTCAGCTTTTTGTCCAGGTTAGCAAGATGTGTCCAATCGCACCTTCTTCTCTGCAAGAACAGCATCCTTGCAAATGCGGTCGCATTCTTTGGATCGAATTGATAGGCAGCCTCAAAGTAATTGATTGCTTCCTCATCCTGGTGAAGACGCATCAGATAACTGCCGATGTACGACATGCTGTTTGAGTCCGAAGGATCAAGACGGAGTGCATCGAGATGAACAAGAAGCGCCTTACTATGCTGGTTTGTCATCTCCAGCGTCTCACCAAGAGCCGCGTGGATCTTCCGGTTCTTTCCGTCGAGCTCCAACGCCTGACGCAACAGGTATTCAGCATCACGGTATTGCCGTTTCAAGGCAAATTTTCTCGCCCGGTCGTAAAGGGCCATCGCCTGCGCCTCAGGGGTTCCCTCAGTTTGCTGAACCATTCCATGCCGAATACCCAAGGCAAGAGCTGCACGTGCGTTGCCTGGTAAAACCTCAGGAAGTTTTTTATTCGATTTGGCGATGGCTTCGGAGGCCAGAAAATGCTGAGCGCCTGAATTCGACACTGATAGAACTCCTTTTGGAATACGTCCTGCAGGATTCACCTGCATGCTGTCTGTTTGGAACAGAGTGTCGCCGAAGTTTCTTAATTTTCTCCTCATCAGCACCACTGACGGCCTGCTATCCCAAATGTCAGGAGACGTTTGACATGGCAGTAATGCCGATGCGGAGGGCACAGGCTTTGCAGCGTTCAAAGATGACTTCCGGGCCATTGTGCAACGGCACGGCTGGGCTGGGGAGCAGAGCGAATAAGGCCGGTACTGGCGGATGCGGACCATTTACCGCACCAAAGTCCCTGCCAGCCCTTCACCCTCAGCGGCGACCGTAAGCGCGGCCAGGATCCCCGGCACCTCTGGCCCGACGTTGCCCGCATCATCCGCGAAGTGCAGCCGGAATGGTGCTTCTTTGAGAACGTCGCCGGCCATCTCACCCTTGGCCTGCAAGACGTCGTCGGCGACCTTCAAGACCTGGGCTGCCGGGTTGCAGCGCGCATGCAATCGGCGGCTGAAGCCGGCGGGTCTCATATCAGGCAAAGGCTCTTCATTCTGGTCCACGCCGACCTACAAGCAGGGCGGCAACCGGACCTCGATCCGGATGGGGCCCGGCAGCTTCCTGTTTGTGGCGGATCAGAACCAGACCGGGGGTCAGGTCTCGCTGAGGACGGCGGGGCTGTGCTGGACGGTGATGTGGGATCTGATGAAGGCCACCGGCTGGACGCCGGGGCCGCTGGCCTCTTCGCCCCGATGCCTGGTGACCTTGCTGGCTGAGGACGCGCACTCGAAGGGGGCAGCCCTGCTGCAGCAGAACCCTGCCTTCACCGACTGGATGATGGGCTGGCCTGCGGGGTGGACCGATCCGCTGCAGCCGGTAACGGGGTGGTCCCAATGGCTGCAGCGCGCGCGTATCTCGAATTGAGGAAGGAGTTCGAGGTGTGAGGCAAACCGTCTCGAACCCTTCAAAAATCGCAAAGCCCCCCATTAAAAAGGTGTTAGAAACCCTCTGCCGCCCGGCGTTTTTTAACGTTTTGGGTGGCGGATTGCCGCGTTTTGCAACGGCAAGTGTCCCGCACTGCAACGCGAAGTGTCCCAAAACCGCAGCGTCAATACGCGGAACCGGCGCGGATCCCGACTGGCAAAACCCCGGTTTTAGGCTTGAAAATAAGGGATTTCGCGAAAATGAGTTGCTGCAGCGGGAAATGTCCCGAAATTCAACGCGAAGTGTCCCGCTACACCCGCCACAAACTGCACGGTGGCTTTGCATTTGCGCAGCTTGCCTCAGCCACGCGCGCCCGCTATTAAATAAACAACTGTTCAATTCATCTGAGCGACGGGAGGCGCGGCTCATGGATTTCGCACTGACAGAAGAACAGCAGGCCATTTTCGACATGGCCCATGCATTCGGCCAGGACAACATCGCACCGCATTCCCGCCAGTGGGAAAAAGACGGCACCATCCCCAAATCCCTGTGGCCGCAATTGGCGGAACTGGGTTTTGGCGGGCTGTATGTGTCCGAGGAATACGGCGGTTCCGGCCTCTCGCGTCTGGATGCCACCCTGGTGTTCGAAGCACTGGCGATGGCGGACCCCGCCATTGGATCGTTCCTGTCGATCCACAATATGTGCGGCGGCATGATCGACAAGTTCGGCTCGGAAGAGACCAAGCAGAAATGGCTGCCCGCACTTTGCACGATGGAGAAGATCTTCTCCTATTGCCTGACCGAACCCGGTTCAGGCTCCGACGCCGCGGCCCTGAAAACCCGCGCCGAGCGCAGCAACGAGGGCTACATCCTGAACGGCACCAAGGCGTTCATCTCCGGCGGCTCCTACTCAGACGCCTATGTCGTGATGTGCCGCACCGGCGAAGATGGCCCCAAGGGCATCTCCACCGTGGTGGTCGAGGATGGCAACCCGGGCCTGTCGTTCGGCGCGCTGGAGGACAAGATGGGCTGGAAGGCGCAGCCCACCTCGCAGGTGCAGTTCGACGATTGCGCGATCCCCGCGGACAACCTGATCGGCGAGGAAGGCAAGGGCTTTTCCTACGCGATGGCAGGACTTGACGGCGGCCGGCTGAACATTTCGGCAGGTGCCCTGGGCGGCGCCCAGACGGCGCTGGATCAGACCGTGCAGTATATGTCCGAGCGCAAGGCCTTTGGTAAATCCATCAACCAGTTCCAGGCCCTTCAGTTCCGTCTGGCGGAATATGAAACCCGCCTGCAGGCCGCCCGCACGTTCCTGCGCCAGGCGGCGTGGAAACTGGACACCGGCGCCCATGACGCCTCCAAGTTCTGCGCCATGGCCAAGCTGATGGTCACCGACACTGCCTTTGACGTGGCCAACGGCTGCCTGCAGCTGCACGGCGGCTACGGGTATCTGGCGGACTACGGGGTTGAGAAGATCGTGCGCGACCTGCGGGTGCACCAGATCTTGGAGGGCACCAATGAAATCATGCGCCTGATCGTCGCCCGCCAGCTGATTGCCGCGTAAACTGCAGCCGACATAATTACCCCGGCGCAACACCACGATGGAGCACCCAGGATGAGTGATATCCATATCCGCAAATCCGGCCAGACCGGCCGCATCACCTTCACCCGCCCCAAGGCGCTGAACGCGATGAGCTATGAGATGTGCATGGCCATTGATGCAGCGATGCGGGAATGGGCCAAGGATGACAGCGTCAAGCTGGTGGTGATCGACGCCGAGGGCGACAAGGCCTTTTGCGCCGGTGGCGACATTGCCGAGCTGTATGATACCGGCACCAAGGGCGATTACAGCTATGGCCGCACCTTCTGGCGCGATGAATACCGGCTGAACGCGCTGATATTTGAATACAAGAAACCGGTGATCAGCTTCATGCAGGGCTTCACCATGGGCGGCGGCGTTGGCATTGGCTGCCACGGCACCCACCGGGTTGTGAATGAAACCAGCCAGATTGCCATGCCTGAGGTCGGCATCGGACTGGTGCCGGATGTGGGCGGCTCCTTGATGCTGGCGCTGGCGCCGGATCACTTGGGCGAATACCTTGGCATGACCGCGGCCCGGATGGGCGCCGATGACGCGATCCTTGCGGGTTTTGCTGATTTTTTCATCCCGCAAGAGCAATGGCCCGCGCTGATATCCGCGCTGGAAGAAACCGGCGCTGCCAAACTGGTGGAGGACGCCGCCCTGCCCGCTCCGCAGGGAAAGCTGCGCCCAGTGCTGGCGGATATCTCCCGCCACTTCGCAAAAGACTCGCTGGAAGACATTCAAGCCAGCCTCCAGGCTGAGGACAGCGATTTTGCCGCCGCGACGTTGAAATCCCTCAGCCGCAACTCGCCGCTGTCGATGGCCTGCACGCTGGAAATGCTGCGCCGCCTGCGCGCTGATGGACCTGCCATCCGCCGGGCGCTGGATCTGGAATACCGCTACACCTTCCGCGCCATGGACAAGAGTGATTTCCTGGAGGGCATCCGGGCCCAGATCATTGACAAGGACCGCAATCCGAAATGGCAATATGCAAACCAGGCTGTACCTGCGCAGGCGATTGAAGACATGCTGGCGCCCTTGGGCGCAGATGCGCTGACATTTGAGGAGGAACTCACATGAAAATCGGATTTATAGGACTGGGCAACATGGGCGGGCCGATGGCCGCCAACCTGGCCAAAGCAGGCCACGAGGTCACCGGTTTTGATATGGCCGATGTCAGCATCGAAGGCGTGACCATGGCCGCCTCCGGCTCCGAGGCCGCAGCAGGCGCCGACGCCGTCATCACCATGCTGCCCAACGGCGCCATCCTGCGCCTGGTCGCGGCTGAGATCATCCCGGCAATGACCAAAGGCGGCGCCTTCATCGACTGCTCCACCGTCGACGTGGACTCGGCCCGCGCGGTTGCCGAACAGGCCGACGCCGCAGGTCTTTTGTCCGTGGACGCCCCGGTCTCCGGCGGCATCGGCGGCGCGGCCGGCGGCACGCTCACCTTCATGGCCGGCGGCTCGGCTGATGCCTTTGCCGCCGCCGAACCGCTGTTTGATATCATGGGTCAAAAGGCTGTGCATTGCGGCGAGGCCGGCGCCGGTCAGGCGGCCAAGATCTGCAACAACATGATCCTCGGCGTGACGATGATTGCCACTTGCGAGGCCTTTGCGCTGGCCGACAAGCTGGGTCTTGACCGGCAGAAGATGTTCGATGTGGTCTCCACCTCCTCCGGCTACAGCTGGACCATGAATGCCTATTGCCCGGCGCCCGGTGTCGGCCCGGCTTCGCCCGCTGACAACAATTACCAGCCCGGATTTGCGGCTGAGCTGATGCTGAAGGACCTGGGCCTTAGCCAGCAAGCCGCCGCCAGCGCCGACGCCGACACGCCGATGGGGGAACTGGCCATGGCGCTGTACAAGAAATTCGTCGAGGACGAAGACGGCAAAGGCATGGATTTTTCTGCCATGCTGCCGCGGTTCGAGACACGCGGCCGCGACGGCTGAGGCTTGCTTCCTCAAACGCAGGCTTTGAACAAATGACCTGTCAGGCGGCCTGTTCCGGGCCGCCTCTTGTGCCCGGCGTTTTTAAAATACCTTTAAAATTCGAGTAAACTCCAGGATTTCGGCACCAGCCCGCCACAGTTCTGTCTCAGTTCCCCAGCATTCCGGTAAGCGATCGTAAATTCTCGCACACCCGGAGGCGCGCTGTCTGTTATGGCCACGGCAACGGAACTGAACATCAACTCCTCTGCAACCGCCACCCAGATGGCAGAGGAAATCTTTGGCGACGGCGTCACGGTTGAAAGTGCCAGCTACAGCGGCGACAGCCTGTCATCGGGCATCTACACTGGCGCTGATACAACCACACCAGGCGTAGCACCTGCAGATTCCGGCGTGATCCTGTCGACAGGTTACGCCCGCGACTTTACCAACAGCGACGGCAGCACCAACACAAACGTCCGCGGCAACACCAGCACCAATACCACCGGCGCCAACAACGACGCGGATTTCAACGCCCTCGCCGGTGCCGCCACCCGCGATGCCTCGTTTCTGGAAATCGACTTCACCCCGGACGGCGACCTGCTGACCATCGACTTTGTGCTGTCCTCCGAGGAATACCCCGAGTTCGCCAATTCGCAATACAATGACGTGGTCGGTGTCTGGGTGAATGGAGTAGAGGCCCAGGTCTCCATCGGCAACGGCACCGCGTCGATCGGCAATATCAACGATGGCACCGAAAACGTCTATGTCGACAACACCGGCGACCAGTTCAACACCGAAATGGACGGGTTCACAATCACCCTGACCTTTGTCGCTCCGGTGAATGCAGGGGAGATCAACACCCTCAAGATCGGCGTCGCCGATACTGTGGACAGCAGCTATGACACCAACCTGCTGATTGCCGGCGGCTCAGTGCAGACAGCGGTGGTCGCGCAGGATGACCAGGAAGATATCGCGGTCAACAAGACCCGTGTGGTGGATGTACTGGAAAACGACACCACCACCGGCGGCACGCTGACCATCACCCATATCAATGGCCAGGAAGTGTTCGCCAATGATACCGTCACCCTGGCGACCGGACAGCAGATCACTCTGAACGCCGACGGCACCTTGACCGTCGTCACCGATGGCGACCTGGAAACCGTCTATTTCAACTACACCGCAGACAACGGCCTGGGCAACTCCGACACCGGCCTGGTCGAGATCAACCAGACGGTTCCCTGCTTCCTGCGCGGCACCCTGATCCGGGTGCCCGGCGGTGAAATCCCGGTCGAGGACCTGCGCCCCGGCATGGAGGTTCTGACCTACGACAACGGCCCGCAGCCCCTGCAATGGATCGGCAGCCGCCGCATCGCCTGCACGCCCGGGACCGCTCCGATCCGCTTTGCCAAAGGCAGCTGCGGCAACAGCCGCGACCTATATGTGTCGCCGCAGCACCGGATGCTGGTTTCCGGCAGCCGCGCCGAGCTGCTGTTCGGCGAGGGTGAGGTTCTGGTCAAGGCCAAGGACCTGGTGAACGACAGCACCATCCGCCCGGCGCTGGAGATGCAGGAGGCGCAGTATGTCCACCTGCTGTTCGGCCGCCACCAGATTCTCTGGGCCGACGGCGCCCTCAGCGAAAGCTACCAGCCCGGCCCGCAAACAGCGGCAGGATTTGACGCAGGCACCTTGGCGGAAATCCGCGAATTATTCCCGGAACTCTGCGCTGAAACCGGCCGCGGGTACGGAAATGCGGCGCGGCTGGCCCTGCGCGGCCATGAAGCGCGGGTTCTTGCCGCTGCGTAACCGGCTGCAGGCGGGCCGCCGCCGCCGGCTTTACCGCCCTCTTGGATTTTGCGCCTGGCCCGTTATGTCAAAGGCGACCAGGAAAGGACCCGCCGTAAATGGTACGCCGTTATTTTGTTTCCATCATTGTTCTCGCCGCCACTTGTGCAGTGGCTATTCCGCTTGCTGCAGGCAATGGCATCGGGCATGGCAAGTCGGACCAGGCAGGCTTGCACTGCCCGGCAGGCCTGGCCAAGACCTCATCGCATTGTGTGCCGCCGGACCATGCCAAGAAGTTCTACCGCCGCGGCGACCATATTCTGGATGAGTACATCTGGATCGGGTCTCCAGGCGAATGGGCACCGGACCCATTTGGCAGCTATGTTCAGGCCGGCGGCTATGTCTATCAGGTGAACCGCGAGACCCAGAAAGTGCTGCGCCTGATCGGTGCCGAGGCGGACCTGGCGAACTGACCGGCCGCACTCCTGCTAGCGGCCGCCCATAGCGGCCATCGTCTCCCGCGTGGCCTCATCAGCCGGAAACAGCATTTCGATCCGCAGCTCCGCCATCGCCAGATCCCCTGTGCCGCCGAACTGGGTAATGGTGGAAAAGAATGACAGCACCTGCCCGCCCATCCGGTAGCGGGCCGGGATCACCGCGGGCAGCTCCCCCTCCTGTGCGCAGCCGGAGGCCGCCACTATCCGCTGCAGCCGCTCCACCGCCTGTTCCAGCACCGGATCCTCGCCGAAATGGGCCAGCTCGGTTCTAAGCCGGGCCAGGCTCAGCCGTTCAACATCCTGCAGGTTCTCCAGCACTTCCCGCAGACCGGCGTTCTCCAGCAGAGCCTCAATCAGGCTGCAGCCCGCACTGATCCCAACGCCTTCAAGCATTAGGGCCGCAGGCCGGTTCAGGCGCAATAGCCGCCAATGCCGGTCGATCATCAGCGCCGGATACGGCTCATGCGCGATCATCATCTGCTCAGCGGCCTGCTTCAGCGGCGCCAATTCCGCATCGTTCAGATTCCTCCGTGAAAACACAGGTGCCAGACCGGCAGCGGCCAGCAGCTGATTGCGCGCCCCGCCCGGCACCTGCAGTTCATCGCTTAAGCGCAGCACCATGCCGCGGCTGGGCCGCGACCTTCCGCTCTCCAGAAAGGACAGATGCCGCGCCGAGACCCCGGCTTCCAGCGCCAGCTCCATCTGGCTCATCCGCCGCAGCCCGCGCCATTTCTTCAGAACCGCGCCGAAACCTTCCGCCATGAACAGACTCCTTTTCCCGCAGCATAGACAGGCACAATCAGAAGTTCACTTACCTCCAAGGTAATTGTTCCGCTTCCGTGCCTGACTGCATTCTACGCGCAGACATTACCAGGAGCTTCCTATGACCCATTCAGCTGCAATCCGCATGCTCAAAACCGTCTCGATACTCGCCGCCGCCTTCGGGCTGGCTATGGTACTGGCGCTGGCCACCCCGCTCGCAGCCGCGCTCAGCCTGTTCATCGATCTCGCCTTTCTGCCGGTGGACGGCGCCCAGACGCTTACCCCCGGCGCGGCCGCCCTGATGACCGCCATCAGCGGCGGGCTGATGTGCGGCTTCTGCGTGCTGATCTATCTGGTGACAGAGCATATCTACAGCACCAACCCGGCTCTTGGCCACCGCCTGCTGATCCCGGCCCTGCTGGCCTGGTACGTGCCCGACAGCCTCGGCTCCCTCGCCGCCGGCGCTTGGTTCAACGTGGTGATGAACACGCTCTTCCTGCTGCTGTTCCTGGTGCCGCTGATGCTGGCCCGCCCCGCCGCCGCGCAAACTGCATGAAAAATGAGGGCGAAACCGCCCTCTTTCATCTTTCCAGAAATACTCCGGGGTGAATTGGCCAAAGGCCAAGAGGGGCAGCGCCCCTTTTCCATCAAACGTGCGGGACAGTGCCCTGCCCCTACTCCGCCGCCACCTTCCGTGCCGCCAGAATGTCCTTCAGGTACCGCCCGGTGTGGCTGCGCGGCTCATCCGCCACTATCTCGGGGGTACCCGCCGCGACAATCTCGCCGCCGCCATCGCCGCCCTCGGGACCGATGTCGATGATCCAGTCGGAGGTCTTGACCACATCCAGATTATGCTCAATCACCACCACCGAATTGCCCTGCTCCACCAGCTCGTGCAGCACTTCCAGCAACTTTTTCACATCCTCGAAATGCAGGCCAGTGGTCGGCTCATCCAGGATATACAGCGTCCGCCCGGTGGAGCGTTTTGACAGTTCCTTTGACAGTTTCACCCGCTGCGCCTCGCCGCCGGACAGCGTTGTCGCCTGCTGACCCACCTTGATATAGCCCAGGCCCACCCGCATCAGCGCGTCCATCTTGTCGCGGATCGACGGCACCGCCTGAAAAAACTCCTGCGCGTCTTCCACCGTCATATCCAGCACATCGGCAATGCTCTTGCCCTTGAACTTGATCTCCAGCGTCTCGCGGTTATAGCGCGCGCCCTTGCAGGTTTCGCAGGTCACATAGACGTCGGGCAGGAAATGCATCTCGATCTTGATGACACCATCGCCCTGGCAGGCCTCGCAGCGGCCGCCCTTGACGTTGAAGGAAAAGCGCCCGGGCTTGTAGCCGCGCGTCTTGGCTTCCGGCAGACCGGCAAACCAGTCGCGGATCGGCGTAAAGGCACCGGTATAGGTCGCAGGGTTCGACCGCGGCGTGCGGCCGATCGGGCGCTGGTCGATGTCGATCACCTTGTCCAGATGCTCCAGCCCCTTGATGCTTTCGCAGGGCGCCGGGGTCTGGCGCGCGCCGTTCAGCCGCATCGAGGCGGTCTTGAACAGCGTCTCAATCGTCAGCGTCGACTTGCCGCCGCCGGAGACGCCGGTCACGCAGACAAACTTGCCCAGCGGAAACTCTGCCGTCACTTCTTTCAGGTTGTTGCCGGTAGCTTTCACCACCTTGATCTTCTTCTTGTTGCCCTTGCGCCGCTTGGGCGGCACCGCAATCTCACGGGTGCCGGACAGATACTGCCCAGTGATCGAGCCGGTGTCCGCAGCAACCGCACCCGGTGTGCCGTGGCTTACAACTTCACCGCCATGCACCCCGGCGCCGGGGCCGATGTCGAACACATAATCCGCCTGACGGATCATGTCCTCGTCGTGTTCCACCACAATCACCGTATTGCCCTGATCGCGCAGGTTTTTCAGGGTGCCGATCAGCCGGTCATTATCGCGCTGGTGCAGCCCGATGGAGGGTTCATCCAGCACATAAAGCACACCCGTAAGGCCTGAGCCGATCTGGCTCGCCAGCCGGATCCGCTGGCTCTCGCCGCCGGACAGCGTGCCGGAGTTACGGCTCAGCGACAGATACTCCAGCCCGACATTATTCAGGAACCCCAGCCGCTCGCGGATCTCCTTCACAATAGCACGGGCGATCTCTTGCTTCTGCTGGGTCAGATGGTTCGGCACATCCTCGATCCAGGCCAGCGCCTCGCGGATCGACAGCTGCACCACCTGACCGGCATGGACACCGGCAATCTTCACCGCCAGCGCCTCGGCGCGCAGCCGGTAACCCTCGCAATGGTGGCAATGGCGGTTGTTCTGATACCGTTCGAACTCCTCGCGGATCCAGTTTGAATCCGTCTCGCGGTAGCGCCGCTCCATGTTTGGAATGACGCCCTCGAATGTACGCTCCACCTGATAAACCCGCCCGCCCTCGTCATAGCGGAACATGATCTCTTCCTCGCCGGAACCATACAGGAACACCTTCTGCACCTTCTCCGGCAGGTCCTTCCAGACAGTGTTCTTGTCGAACTGGTAATGCTTGGCGATGGCCTCGATGGTCTGCAGGAAATAGGGCGACTTGCCCTTGCGCCAGGGTGCCAGCGCGCCGTCATAGACCTTCAGGGACTGGTCCGGCACCACCAGGCGTTCGTCAAAGAACAGCTCAACCCCCAGACCATCGCATTCCGGGCAGGCCCCGAACGGCGCGTTGAAGGAAAACAGCCGCGGCTCGATCTCCGGAATGGTGAAACCGCTGACCGGGCAGGCAAAATTCTCACTGAAGGTAATCCGTTCCGGATCGCCCTCCTTGGGCGCGGTTTCCAGAATGGCAATGCCATCCGCCAGATCCAGCGCTGTGCGCAAGCTGTCTGCCAGCCGCGTCTCCATCCCCTCGCGCACCACCAGACGGTCAACCACCACGTCGATGTCATGGCGGAACTTCTTGTCCAGCGTGGGCGGCTCGTCCAGCTCATAGAACTCGCCGTCCACCTTGACCCGCTGGAAGCCCTGCTTGCGCAGCTCCAGGAATTCCTTCTTGTATTCACCCTTGCGGTCGCGGACGATCGGCGCCAGCAGATAGCCGCGGGTGCCGTCCTCCATCTCCATGATCCGGTCGACCATGTCCTGCACCTGCTGCGCCTCAATCGGCTTGCCGGTGGCCGGGGAATAGGGCGTGCCTGCGCGGGCAAACAGCAGCCGAAGATAGTCATAAATCTCAGTCACCGTGCCAACGGTCGAGCGTGGGTTCTTCGATGTCGTCTTCTGCTCAATTGAAATCGCCGGAGACAAGCCGCTGATGTGGTCCACATCCGGCTTTTCCATCATGTCCAGGAACTGGCGGGCATAGGCCGACAAGCTCTCGACATAGCGGCGCTGGCCCTCGGCATAGATGGTGTCAAACGCCAGGCTGGATTTGCCCGAACCGCTAAGACCGGTGATCACCACCAGCTCATCGCGCGGAATATCCACATCGATGCTTTTCAGATTATGCTCGCGCGCGCCGCGTACTTCGATGGATTTCAGCTCAGCCATAATGCCCCCGTGCCCGCGCCTGCCAAACCAGCGGCAAACGCCCGCCATACAAATAGGGAATGCACCGGGAAACGCCAAGCCCCAAAAGAGAACATATCACGAACAGGACAAAACTTGCTGACAGCAGCTGGCAGCAGGCTGCGCCGGCCCCGGATCAAACCGGAAAACACGCGTTTTCCGGCCCGGATTTCAACCGGAATCCGGCGCGCCGCTTGCGGCGCCATGCCCAACGGGCGACGGCCCCCGAACCGGGGGCCGGTGACGGGCGGGAGAGGCCCCGTTACGCCATGCTGCGCCGCCGCGCTGACAGCAGACCATGCACCGCAGCGCCGCTCAGGAACAGCGCCAGCAGCACAGCCATCATGCCGCCAAAGCCGCCGCCGGCCAGTGCCAGCACCATCAGCGGCGTTCCGACGGTATTGCCCAGATTACCCATCTGCGCCATTGCACCGCTGGACTGCGCCCGCGCGGCGGCGCTGCCGTTCAGCTGCGGAACGGCCGCAAAGGAGCCGCCCTGCACCAGCCCCATGGCCCCCGCCATGGCAATACAGGCGGCAGGCGCTCCGGGCATGGCCCACAGCCACAGGGCGGCGGCGGCACAAGCCAGGAACCCCAGCTGCGCCAGCCGAATCCCCGGCAGGAACCGCAGCAGATACACCCCCAGGGTCATCGACACCGCAATGCTGGCCAGCGGCATCATCCCCAGCACAAAGGCGCGCATGTCCTCGGCGATATAAGGCGGGATCACCGTCAGCACCGCCACAAAACAGCAGGTGTAAAACAGCCAGCCCGCAGCCGGCGCCGAAATCCAGGGGGACCGGTAAATGGGCAGATGCAGCCCGGGCAATTCCGCCAGGCGCGGCAGCGGCCCCCTTTCCGGCACCGGAACATCGCGCAAGGCAAAGCCCAGCAGCAGCGCCAGCCCCGCCATTACGCCCGCATGGGCACCAAACAGCGCCAGCAGCCCCCAGGCATCCGCCAGCGGCAGCCCGAACCAGGCCAGCAGGGTAAAGGCGACGGCAAAAAACGTGCTCCACAGGGTCATCGCCAGCCCCCGTCCCCGCTCCGAGCTCAGCTGTGCAATCAGAACCGGCCCTGCCACTACGATACCCAGATGCGACAGCCCCTCAACCACACGGGAGGCCAGGAACACCCCGAACGGCAGATGCAGCGCTTGCAGGGCAGACATCGCCGCCCCCGCCCACAGCGCCCAGATCAGCGTGCGCCGGTAGCCGAAAGCGGCGACATACAACCCCGCCACAGCCCCGAGCAGAATGCCCAAAACCCCGACCAGCGACACGGAAAAGCTGATCGCATTTCCCGCCTGCGGGTACAGCTCCCCCATCCGGCCAAAGATCACGCTGATCTTGCCGTATTGCGCAGCCGCCCCCAGGCCTGCGCCCCAGACCGCCAGGATCAGCCCCCAGCGGGAATTTCCGGATGCCGTCATGGCTGCTGCCCCTGTTGTGTCGCTTGATAAGCCTCTGGTTACCCCGGACCAGGCGCCGGGACCAGAGCCCTGCCGCCAAAGAAAAAGGCGGCCCCTCACAGGGAGCCATTCCGTACTGTAGGGCACGCGTCCTGCCAGCCTGCCGACCGAGAGGTCGGCAGGTATTTGTTTTTACGCCCTGATCTTGTCTGATTTTTCCGTCATCAGGGGCGGATTGGCGGGAAGTTCAAACTTCCCGCGGCGAGCGCTCAGTTGTGCCCGCTTGATTTCGTCGTGGGCCATAGTGGCCAATATTTGAGGTGCACGAGCTCTTGACCCAGAAACGGACAAAAGGACCGAACAAGGTGAAAAGCCTGGGAAGTTCATCTTCAACGGCGCCAACGGCAAGCCATCGCGAAAGGCCGGCCACAAAAAGGGATCTGTGCCGCGTGCACGCTCCGTCCGGGTAATCCACAAGCCCTGCAAAGGACTGCCTGGGGCCCGCTTTACAGTGTCGAGCGGGCATCGCCGTCAGAAGACGCGCGACGAGAAGATCGAGATCTTGTCCCTGTTGGCCAATGGCACGGGCCTTCACGGCATCCGCCGCATTCTCCGTACGCCCAGGGGCGAGACGGAGCCGGGAATGTCCAGGCTTTACAATCGCATCTTCTGGCTCGAGCGGACGCTCTTAGCCTACGAGAAAGCACAACTCGCGAAGTGGCGCTAGCGTGTCGAACGGCAGCGTATCAAAGACGGCAAGCCCTGCACCCACACGCGCATCGCCAACGACGGCATCGTCGCCGGCGTAAACCGGCAGACCAAGCTCGACCGCAAAATCACGCAGCTGAACTGCCCGGTCAGTGCCGCCATTCGCTCGGGCTATGTCTTCCGCTGCGATGTGGATTTCGATCCGACCATCGACCCGCTGGAGGTCATTGAGGACGCCTCCTTCGGCGTCGCCCGGGGCTCGGCCCCTCGCAAGCTGTATCGGAACTCGAAAGGCACCTTCACCGCACCAAGGCTTCACTTCCAGCGGCCGGCGGCGCGGTTCGACGAACCGGCGCTCTTCTCCGCTGCGGAGAAGCGCCTGTGCCACTTCATAGGACGGACCACCAAAGCATTCGATGCCGCCGGAGAGCCTCTCTCGCCGGAGGCTTACATGGCGACCCAGGCCGCCACCGCCCGGGCCGACGAGATCGAGCACCTGCGCGATCACTGGTTCAACCTCGTGAAGCACGAACGTGACAGCCGGAACGCCTTCAATGGCGTTATGACGCGCGGCACTTATA